>JAPYNU010000047.1 GCA_028283245.1 Candidatus Aldehydirespirator catecholifindens
GTATAAAGGCTCGCAGCGTTGAATGGGTGACTGAGCAGGTAACCAGCAAGGACGGCCGTACCGGCTGTCTGCGTGTGCAGCGGATCACAGCCGAGTTCGTTGACTAGCTAGCCTCAGGCTCTGGGTCGCGGGGCGGGGGAGTCAACATTTTGCGGGTTTCTGCTTCGTCCCACATGCTGCCTGTTTTCGGTTCCCACAACCGGTCAATCTCACGTTTCTTTTCTTCGTCTCGCTCGGCGATGCGTTTATCCAGCCAGAACCGGTTACGCGCAGAGAAAATATCGCATTGCTCTTTGCCGCTGATCATCCCGCCAGGCAACCCCGACCATTTCTCGCGTTGCCGCTCGGATCGCACCGGCGGATCTGTTTGCTCGCTCATTGGTGCTCTATCTGCCGTTTCTTCGGGTAACAGGATTTGGGCCAATGTTTCGGGTGTGTCAGAGTGAACATTACGAACATAACCAGACTCGGTGTGCCGCACTTGATACATGGCTCGTTTGCCGGTCAACCGGCAGGGAGCTTCGAAACTGCGCGGTATCGGGCGCACTAGCCAGTCCCTGTTTTGGGTATCAGTCACCGCATAAGGTTCGTTCATCAAAGAGGTTCCTTTCATTTGAGAGGTCAGGCTGGGTAGCTGTCCGGCGCTCCATTGAAGACTGATGCTCTGGCTCTTCAGCACTTGGCGGAGCGCTACTTGTCGTGGGCAGAGTTAGCCCCACAGACCGCGAAGCAGCTTTAGTATTGAAAATGAATTCAGGAGGGCAGGTCATCTCATGGTTCCAGATTGGGGCTTTCGGTGGATGGATTTCGCCAGCGTCCGATGAGGTCTAACTTAGCGAACGTGGGGAGAGGCTTGTCTCCGCGTTGATGCTTAACTCCCTGTTGGCTATACAACTTATGCACATTGCTGTTAGACTCCAAACCGTAGAGATGACTCGGATTGCAAGTTTCCACGACCCTGTTGAACAGGATCTGCTTGACTTTGTAAGCTTTGGAGCTGTCGATCCCTGTGTCATTGAACCACGCTTGATCAGGCACCCAGCCAGTGCGTTTCTGAATATTGGCGAGCGTGGGCTCCTGCCAGCAAGTTTTTCGGACGGTGAACAGATGTACTTCCCAGTCGTGGGCTTGAGCTTCTTGTAACCATTTGAGAAGTTCAGGACGATAAACTTCGTGACTTAGTATTGCTTGTTCCATGCCTTCCGTCAGAGCGTGACCCATCACCGTTTTCATGTTGAGAGAAAGTGTCATGTTCAGATCGCAGAGAATGATCTTGGATTGCAAGAGCGTCCCTTTCTACTTGTGCAACCCCCCTCCCCTCCATTTTGGAGTCGGCCAGCCGCGGGAATGTGTTAAGACGTTTGCCTATACAATAGACAACATACTAGACCGATTATGGAGCATCCCGACATTCCTCTCTGGGGCTAGCGAGGCATTCACCTGCGATGCGTTCCCCGGAACAGGAATCCCGCCCGGCATTCTGAACAACGAGATCGATCACCGATACCCTGTGGACGGCGACAACGGCATGCAATTCGTGAGCGTTGTTGGCGTGCCAGACTGGGTTGACGAAATCGAATTCGGGAAGGACAGCAATGATTGACCAAGCTGAGAAATGGGTTGGCCTGCCAAATGCGATGTTTTCACAGAACGCCACCGCACCTGGATAGCTAAACGCATCGCCGAAAAAACTCAGGAAGGCAAACTTGAGATCGACCGGCTGTGGGAACCGCACACGGGCAGTATGTGGGACGAAAACGAAACCCGCAAAATGTTGACTCCTCCACCCCGCGACCCAGAGCTTGAGGCGACACTTGGCGACATCACGACCGAAGTAGTGGATGCCATTGTGAACGCCGCAAACACTTCACTTCTGGGTGGTGGAGGGGTAGATGGAGCTATCCATAAAGCAGCTGGCCCCGAACTAAAAGAGTTCTGTAAGAGCCTGGGTGGACGCGCTGTGGGTGATGCCAAATGCACGCCAGGTTTCGATTTACAGGCTCGCTGGGTGATCCATACCGTAGGACCTCAATGGCAGGGAGGGGATCAGGGTGAGCCCGACCAGTTGGCATCATGCTATAGAGAGTGTCTAGCCCGAGCCGATGATGTCGAAGCCAAATCTATAGCTTTCCCTGCAATTTCTGCAGGTATTTATGGATATCCCATCCAATTGTCCGCTGCGATTGCCGTCAAAACGATCCAAACAACCCCAACGAACGTGCGCTTGGTGCGTTTCATTGCCTTCAACAAGACAACCTTCGATGTTTATAAAAAGCTTCTGGGGTAGCGGAAGCAGCCCAGCCACTGGCGTAGCATCGTCGGGGTCTCTCCCGTGAAGGACTCAAATCTGCGGTCACTGTTGGCTAGCTGTTGGTTACCATGAGGTTGTTGGCGTGTGTGCTCGGGCTCACCGCATCGTTGCGGGGTGGAGGTGCCCGGCCTTCCTTGAGTGCAAGGCGACAGGTAGCGAAGCGTCCTTCCTAAAGGCTAGCAGCACCCAGCAGTACAGCGAGGTGCCGATTTGATCACTTAACCTGAAAACAACGCGGTATATCCCTCTAGGCAAGAGACTACAAATTTGTGCCTGAAAATAAGATTTTTGCTTGAAAGGGGTTGCTTTGTCATACCTATAGTCTATACTGTTGTTTATGATCTTAGAGGACGCTCACCAAGCAGCCGCAGCCGCCGAACGGATGCTCGCAGCAGTGCGCGACGGTGCCGTGGCATCGGGTGAACTGCGTGCCGCACTGGAGGCATCGCGGGTGTTTATGGCTACCGGGGCGACGTTCCAGGCTGCTGCAGCGGAGTTGATCGCCGCACGAGAACGCCACGGCGATGGTGGTGCTGAAATGCTGGCCGTATCTGCTGGATTGTCTCAGAGCGAAGCCCACAGCCAAGTCAAAACCGCTCAACTATTACGTCAAGTCCCGAAACTGCAGGAAGCTGTTCAATCTGGGGAAGTCCCGCAAGCCAACGCACGCAAGTTAGCTGACGCAATCACCAAAACCGGGTCCGTTGCAGTAGCAGGCGACGCTGAACTGCTCAAACAAGCAAGCTCAATGCGACCTGAACAATTCAAACACAGCGCGCAACGTTGGATCGCATCCCAGCAAACCGACAACGGTGCTTCAGAACACGCCCGCCAGCGTGCTAGGCGAAATCTGAGAATCTTTGACCTTGACAATGGCATGGTTTGTTTACGTGGAGAGTTTGACAAAATTACTGGCACACGCATCAGAAACCGGCTGCGTTACACCGCTGAGAAGTTCCTCAACAACGACAAGAAACAACTCCCCAAAGACCAGCGCCGTGAGTTCACGCAATGCATGGCCGATGCCCTAGACCACGCCACCAACCGTGTTTCCACAAATGGGAGAGCCGAAAATGACAAAGATGCGAGCGCTGCGGATGGTGTTAAGAACAGCGGCGCTGCTGGTGGGGGTTGGGTGGCTGATATCACGCTGGTGGCACACGTTGATGATGCCACCGGTGAGTTGATCACTGAACTCTCAGACGGATCACGACTACCTGATGCAGCACTCGAAGAACTGTCATGCAATGCGCGTTGGACAGGTCTCGTATATGACCGGGTCGGTGACGCGATCTGGCGCAGCCGATCACGTCGCACAGTCACAGACAGCCAATGGCAAACGCTGCTTACAGATTATGGAGGCTGCTTTCACTGCGGAGCACCACCACAAATGTGCCAAGCCCATCACATCACCCCCTATTCGCAAGGCGGGGAAACCAGCGTGAAGAACATGGTGATGGTGTGCTGGAACTGTCACCACAAAATCCATCACCACAACTGGCATATCCAAACCCACACCGACGGCCACCACACCCTGCACCCGCCAGACAACAAGCCAGCGCTACAACCCCGCTACGGGCCAGCCCACACCGAAAACCAGCAACAACCCACACCAAAATCATCGCCTCGCCACGGACGATCACCAGCCAGAACCAAAAAGAACAGAACAAGCCAGACCAGAACCAACGCTAGAAACCCAGCCACCAATCAAAAAGGAAGGAGCAACAGAAACAAAGACCCAGGACCAGCCAAGCTGTGGTGAACACTGACCCAAGTCGGAAATGAGCAGCCACGAATGACAAGAGTTGAGTAGGTAGCCGCCAGGGTAGTTAACGCTGACCCAAGTCGGAAATGGACAGCCAGACCAGAGCCACGTCCAAGTCAAAGCAGCTGTCTTGACCCTCCATTGAAGCACTGTCGCAGCGATGCTCTAGAGTCTTGACATGGCAGACAAATCAGCAATCGAATGGACTGAGGCAACGGTGAACTGTGGGACCAGTTCCCAAAAGAGAAGGCAGCCCAAGCTGGCAGCCGTTCCTACTGAAATCCTCTGGGAGCGCGACCTCCACACAGCAGCCGCTTAATAGCTTGTTCAGCCTACCCGGTCGCTTGAATCAACGGCGGAGTCGCTTCGGTGACTCGCGGGTCAAACTGGACATTCATATCTAACACTCTCAAGTCTCCGCTGTGATCTTGGATGTCTTGATAGAGGGCAGCCATGCTGGAACACTGGACCTGGCACGACCCGCAACTCCAGTGTTTACCTACGAATCGGCCTACCAGAGCAGCGCTCATGCCACGCCTCTATGTCATCATCGAAGGCCGTGTGACCGTTCCACGCCAAGTGATAGCCCTGAACGTAGTAGAGCAACTTGTGCAGCCGCGCCTTGCCGATACGAGGACGGCGACGCCGGATTTCTGTCGCCGCTTGCATAGTCGACGGTGCTAGAGGCTTGCTCATTCCTAGTTTCCTCCCATGCTCCCACTGTCCTCCCAGGCTGGGATCACCGTAGCTGACCTTAGCCGGACCATACGGCAAGGCTCAAAGCTCCATGACCACTAATCATTCAGGCAACGAGGCATCTCGCTACCGAAGCGGGTGTTATCGGATGGCAGAGACGGTATTGATCGCGCTGAATCAAGCTCAGCAAGCAGGCGGCGGGAACATTCGGTGATTTCGGCTAGCAGGCCGAAAGGTTGCCAGACTTCGGCTCGGCGAACACCAAAAGAACATCAGCTGACCTCATTATAATCCATTTATTTTTTACTAGCATTGTAAATGCATTTAGTGGCTTATAATGTATTAATGTTACTATGCTGCAGACGGATGTGGAAGAAGAATCAGTGTGCCTGACTCAACCATGCTCGCTTTGATCCTCGAGCAAGCACAGAGGGCTCATCAGGTCCAGGATCGCTACCTCCAAGGGCTTCGGAGAGTTAGCATGACTTTCGTGGCTGACCGCATCAGCAAAAATTCTGAACAAAGTGTCCAAAGACGCGAGATTCTGGAACTCCAGTGTGAGACTGTCAACCCTGGATTCGTTCCCGAAGGCATCGTCTTCTGGCGGCGCTGGCGCAAGCCCGACAACAAGCCAGAACAGGGTTGACATACCGGTAGCCCAGACCGACTACCAGGGTTCCAGAACCAACGCTCAGCAACAAGCTGGCCTCCACTTCACTAGGTGATTTCGGCTAGTAGACCCATGATCTCGTGCTCTCGTGCTTGGAGGTTGGTGTCAATCTTGTTGAGTGGGCGGGGGGAGGTGTGGCAAATCTAGTAGTAAGGATTGCAGTGCTAGGGCTTCGTTGGGTGAGCGGATTAGGTTTTCGGCGGTTCTGCACAGACGAGAAATAGCGGCCATTGCTGCCTCGATTTGATCACTCACAGCGGCATCATCGCTCGGCAAGGAGCGGATTTGATCACGGTAGCGAGCCGCCAGAGTGGCCAAACCGAAACGGATTTCGTCGTTGCGGAACTGGCGCTGCTCACGCTTGTGCTGAGCTTCCACAGCGGCACGACCCGAACCGCGCACACCGTGCTCAGCCTCGCGTGCAGCTAGCTCTTCTGCCTCACTCTGATGGCGCTTCTTGAGAGTCTCAGCGGCTTCGTCAATCAAAGCGCGCAGCTCTGTGGTGAGGATCGCTACAGCCGCGCCGCTGCCGTCAAGACGATCTGGCACGCTCCACCAAGCCTCACGGCGAGCCATCACCCGCTCGTCACCCGCCAAGATCCGAGCTCGGGTCAGATTGCCTGCACAAACCGCGGCCACCTGCACGGCACGCTGCTCGCTGGCCAGACCTTCAGCAGCCAGAACCGCTGCTATATCAGATTCGGGCACAGCGCCGAAATCCACACGAACACAACGCGACGCAATAGTGATGTGCTCGGGAAGCACCTGCTCAGCTAGCAGCACCCAAACCAGCGAATCGACCGGTTCCTCCACCGGCTTAAGCAACGCAGCAGCTGCTGCAGCAGTCGCCGTGTGGAACCGGTCAACGACAAGCACTTTGCGGTTCGTCTCCACAGGCGTGCGCCCAGCTTCGAGCATCAACTGCTCAATATCTTCGACACGCAGACTGCTGCCAGTTGGGTCAAGCACAAAGACATCGGGATGCTCTTCACGGGCAGCTAAGCGACGATGCCTACCAGCCCGTGCTTCGTCGGAAGCGCCTCGGTGGTCAGCTACGATGATCAACTCTCCTGCGAAAGCAGCCGCAGCGGATCGCTTACCAGAACCTTGCGGACCCACCAGCAAATAGGCATGCAACGGCGCAGTCACCGCTGCGCTCAACGCAGCAACTGCCCGCGACTGACTCACGACCGCCCGCCACGGATCAGCGTCACGCTCAGACACACCAACATCGCTGGCCGGATCATCTAACACAGACTCGGTGCCAGACTCAGACGCACCAGCATCTGCGGGCTCAGAGCCAAGCCCAAACACAGGCTCGGTGCCAAACTCAAGCGCAGGCACGTCATCATCGCTGATCGCACCCTCTAGCTCAGACTCGGTGCCAGACTCAGACGCACCAGCATCATCAGGCGCGGGCTCGGTTACAAACTCTAGAGCGGCTGGAGGATTGGGTTCGGTGCTGGTCATTTGTCGGAAACGTCCCGGCTCAGGCCGGTGATCCAAGCCTGCATAGCGGCTTGCACATGGGCTGACACTTGCTCTTCGCTGCCACTGGCATCAACCACCAGCCAGCGATCTGGGTCAGCGTCTGCCATAGCCAGATAGCCGTTGCGAACCCGTTCAAGAAAGTCGCTGCCGCCAGCCTCAAAACGATCTGGATTCGGGCCTTGTCTCCCTAACGCTAACTCCACCGGCAAATCCAGCAGAAGGTTCAGGTCCGGCTCGATAGCGCCGGTAGCGAAACGCATCATCATCTCTAGTTCGTGCAGATCAAGTCCGCGTCCATAGCCCTGATAAGCGAGCGTCGAAGCCGTGAAACGATCCGACACCACATCTTGGCCAGCGGTCAGCGCAGGGCCGACGATCTCAGCTACGTGCTGAGCTTTGTCGGCGATGATCAACAAAGCCTCGCTGCGGTCACTGAGCGTCTCATTGGCGGGATCAAGCAGCAGCTTCCTGATGATCTGGCCGATCTCAGTAGCACCGAACTGAAAAGTATGCATAGCACCTAGTGAGTCGGCTAGAAGCCTCGCCTGAGTTGATTTCCCGGAGCCGTCAATCCCTTCGACAGCGATCAAGCGCCCCATCATCGCTCGTTGTCTTCCAGTGTTGCCTCAGCCGAAACACCGAAGCGCTGCACATCATCATCATCAGCAGCACCGCCAACGCCAGCAACCACTTCACCGGCATCATCGGGATCCACAGAATCGGTGCCAGCGGCAGCATCGCCAGCGTCACCGTCTTCAGCGTCAGCAGTCTCATTGCTGAGTGTGAAGGATCGTAGACTCCAGCTGGCTAACACTCCAGCAATCACGATGATCAATCCTGCCAGCCACATCGTCAGACGCACCCCCGGCAGCTCGACACGGACACCCAGCACCGAAACAAAGCCATCCCACCAGCGTTCCGACAAGCCGTCCAACAGATCGGCTAGCACCCCGCCGATAGCCAGCGCCACCAGCACACACAACCGCACCAGCACAAGCAAAGCCGAGAACACCCGCCCGCGGATCTCGTTGTCGACGTTTTCGTGCAGCAGCGTGAACCCGAGCACATATGAAGGTCCCGCCAAGGCACCCAGCAGCACCACCAGCGGGATCATCAACGACAGCCGGTCCACCGATGCAGCTGCCAGCAGCACCACACCGGCACCCACCAGAGCCGTAATGAACCCTCCAGCTCGGTTGATGCGATTCTGCAGCAGCGAAGCTGACACAACTCCGGCAGCCATGCCCGAACCAAGCGAGAACATCACAATGTGAAAGTCGGCTTCACGACCCACGATCACCTCATCAACGAATCGCGCACCCAACAAAAACACCATTCCCGCACCCATCACCGCGGTCGCTAAACCCACATTCACGGAACGCACGATCGGGTTCTTGCCGACCAGTTGCCAACCTTCACGTAGCTCACGCACCGCGCCACCGAGATCAAGGCTGCCCCGCTGCGAAGCCCGACGCTGCCCGGCTGGACGGGTCGGAATAGCGATCCGCCAGATGATCGCTGCGGTGATCAAAAAAGAAAGCCCATCAACATAGAAGGCAAGGCCCTCCTCGTTAAGACGCAGGGTCGTTACCCAGCCCTCGTCGGATATGGCTTCAGCGGCTTTAGCTAAAAGCGCAGCCAGTCCCGCAGCCACCGGGAACATCCCGTAAGCAGCGGCCACGTTGAGCGAGTTGGCTGCCGTGAGCTTGCTGCGAGGCACCAGGTTGGGAACTGTCGCCTCCTTTGCTGGCTGCCACATCATGGTGAGCAACTCCAGCATGACACTAGCGATCACCAGCCCGACCAGAGTGTCGACGAACGGCAGCGACACCAGCACTGCGGCACGGCCCAAATCACAGACGATCATTACCCGTTTGCGGTTGAGGCGATCAACGATCACCCCCACAGCGGTCGCCAAAAAGAAGCCTGGCGCTACTCGAGTAGCTAACACCAAAGCGATGGCGGTGCTTCTTGACCCTTCAGGGGCGAGCTGGTCAGCCAGAGCGATAGTAGCGAACAAGCCCAGCCAGTCGCCCACGGCAGACACCACCTGAGCGATCCAAAGCCTGAAGAACTGAGGTGTTCCAAAGATTCGTTCCAGACGGCCCGACGGGCGAACTGCATCGAGAGCCTCATCAAGTCGAGAAGCAGCAGAGCTACTCATATGTCCATCGTCGCTCATCTGTGCATCACTACCACTGCGCATATGCCCATCTTTGGCAGTCGCAGAGATTTGCGTCTTCTCGCTGCCCGCAACCTCGCTGCCCGCAACCTCGCTGCCCGCAACCTCGCTGCCCGCAATCTTGTCGCTGGCAATCTCGTCGTTCACATCCACGAGGTTAGGTCTGGCTTGCCGGTGCAAGCCAATAGCACCGATCAGCTGGACTTGCGAGCTGTTTTGCGGCGTGTTGGACGCTTCTTGGCAGGGCCTTTGGCACGGCGCTCAGCCAACAGCTCGCTGGCTCGCTCAATAGTGATGCCCTCAACCGTGTCGCCTGTGCGCAACGAGGCGTTGGTCTCACCATCGGTGACATAGTGTCCGTAGCGTCCGTCTTTCACCACAACGGTTCGGTCGGTAGCAGGGTCAGTACCCAACTCACGCAAAGGCGCAGCGGCAGCGGCACGGCCCCGAGTTTTGGGTTGAGCTAGCAGTTCTAGGCACTCTTCGACAGTGACAGTAAAAAGCTGCTCCTCACTTGACAGGCTGCGAGTGTCGGAACCTTTGCGCACGAAAGGCCCGTAGCGTCCGTTCTGGACTGTGATCTCTGCTCCGTCGGTGTCGTGACCGACACAGCGCGGTAACGAAAGCAACTGCAGCGCCTGCTCTAGGGTGACCGCGTCAAGCGACATAGACGCAAACAGCGAAGCGTATTTGGGCTTGGTGGATGTCTCATCAGTGGACCCGAGCTGCACATAAGGCCCGTAGCGTCCAGTTTTGGCCGTGACCGTCAGCCCGGTGGCCGGGTCTTTGCCGAGTTCTCGACCTTCACGACCCCCAGCGGCGAGCAACTCTAAAGCCCGCTCCACTGTCAGCTCATCAGGAGCAACATCTTCAGGCACCGAAGCAATATCTTCGCCTCGCTGCACCAGCGGGCCATACTTTCCGACACGAGCCTCCACAGCCACACCGTCACTGTCGACCCCAAGCGGTATTGAGTTCACCAAGCGAGCATCAATATCGGGAAGCCGGTCAGTGACTTTGGCTTTCAGTCCTGGGTCGCCGCCCTCATCGTTGTCGCCGAAATAGAACTTCTTGAGCCACGGGATCTGCTCGGCTTCCCCAGCGGCGATGCGGTCGAGTTGATCCTCCATTTCGGCGGTGAAGGCATAATCGACCAGCTTCGGGAAGTGGCGCTCAAGAAGATTCACCACCGAAAACGCCGTAAACGACGGAACCAGCGCCGAGCCTTTCTTCCATACGTATCCCCGATCAACGATGGTTCCCATGATCGACGCGTAAGTGGATGGCCGTCCGACCCCCAGTTCCTCAAGGCGACGCACCAGCGACGCTTCGGTGTAGCGCGCCGGGGGTTTGGTGTCGCTGCCGTTAGGTTCAAGGCTCCGACAGTCGACTGCGTCTTGAGTCTGCAAAGGTGGCAGATGCCGTTCGGCGGCGTCTTCTGAGGCATCACCCGCGTCGCGGCCTTCGGTGTAGACCTGACGGTAGCCGAGATGTTTGATCACAGTACCCGACGCTGAGAACTCTGCTTCGCTTCCTGTGCTGCTGGTAGCGCCGAGGCGCAGTTGCACCGTCTCACCGGTGCAGTCGGTCATCTGGCTTGCCAGAGTGCGCTGCCAAACCAGCTCATACAGTTGCGCTTCAGCTGAAGAAAGCTGTTGAGCCAAGACGGCGGGGTCGGTGAACTTGTCGCCGGAAGGGCGGATGGCTTCATGGGCTTCTTGAGCGTTCTTGACTCGACTGGCGTAAACCCGAGGCTGCGAAGGCAAGACATCCGTGCCGAAACGGTCGGTTATCTCGCTGCGCGCGGCTGCAACTGCTGCCGATGACAGCGAGGTGCTGTCGGTGCGCATGTAAGTGATGTGGCCCTTTTCATACAGCGACTGGGCGGTGCGCATAGCCGCAGCAGAGGTCATGTTCAGCTTGCGGGCTGCTTCCTGCTGCAAAGTCGACGTGATGAAAGGTGCCGCAGGCCGGCGACGATAAGGCTTGGAGGTTCGATTCAGCACCCTGAAGTCAGCGGCTTGCAGACCTTGAGCCAGAGAACGCGCTGCGGGCTCGGTGAGCAGCACGGCCTCATCACGGGTGAGTTGACCGTCTGAGCCGAAATCACGCGAAGTGGCGACACGAGAACCGTCGACTGTGACGAGACTGGCTTTGAACTCACCGCCAGCGCCACTACCGCCACCATCTGCGCCGCCGCCACCATCTGCGCCGCCGTCTCCACCAGCACCACTGTCAACACTGCCTTCTGCTGGCGCAAACTGTCCGACGATGCTCCAATAGTTAGCGCTCACGAAATCCATACGTTCACGTTCGCGTTCCACCACGATGCGAACCGCAACGCTTTGCACTCGCCCCGCCGACAGCTGCGGCATAACCTTCTTCCACAGCACCGGCGAAACCTCATAGCCATAGAGCCGGTCAAGCATCCGTCTGGTCTCTTGAGCATCCACTAAGCGACGATCCAGATCACGCGGCGAGTAGAGAGCCGCCTCGATCGCGGATTTGGTGATCTCGTGAAACACCATGCGCTTCACCGGCACACGAGGATTGAGCACCTCAAGAAGATGCCAAGCGATGGCTTCACCTTCGCGGTCTTCGTCGGTAGCCAGATAAAGCTCATCAGCGTTGGCCAGCAAATCTTTTAGCTTCTTGACCTGCTTCTTTTTGTCGGTGCTGACCACATAGTGCGGCTTGAAGTCGTTCTCAACATCAATCCCTAGTCGGGCCCAGGGCTCATCCTTGAGGTTCTTCGGCACCTCAGCGGCACTGCGCGGTAGATCACGGATATGCCCTATGGACGACTCCACCACGTATCCAGAACCCAGATACTTGGAGATCGTCTTGGCCTTGGCTGGCGACTCAACGATTACTAGGGAGTTGGCCATGAATATTGCACCGATCCAACAGACAGATCTCTGTCAACGAGATTCCTACTGACTTTGATTCCTAATGACTTCAAGTGTCAAACAATTCAGTTGTCGAGCGGGTTGCCTCTCAGATCACTCTGAGAAGGCAGCGCGCTCTTAGATGTGCGGAGGATAACGGCACCAGCAACAGCCGCAATCGTTGAAGCAATCAAGATGCCGATCTTGGCTTCGTCGGCGATCTCACTTGACTCGAAAGCCAGGTTAGTGATGAAAAGCGACACAGTAAAGCCAATACCAGCAACCGCGCCTATGCCCACGATCTTGGGCCATGTCGCACCGTTGGGAAGCTCACAAAAACCGAGACGCACCGCAAGCCATGTGAACAACACGACACCAGTCAATTTGCCGATCACCAAGCCCAGCACTATGCCGATCGTGGTAGACGAGCGAAAAGCGTCGTCCAAAGCATCGGTGGACAACTCCACTCCAGCGTTAGCCAACGCGAATACGGGAATGATCAACAAACTGGTCCAGGGACGCAGCACATCACTGATCCGGTCAACAACCGACACTCGTTCACGCACCTCAAACAACGCTCTTCGAGCTGTCGCCACGCTCAACGATCCTTCCGAGAGGAACCCTTGCAGCAGCGGATTGAACCGAGTTCGTGACATCAGCGGACGCGCTGGCGCGAACATGCCCATAACTACCCCTGCGATAGTGGCGTGAATCCCCGACTTGAACAACGCCAGCCAGAAAGCCACCCCCACCACCAGATAAACCGGCGTATACCAAAACCGAGCTAGACGCATCATTATCAGCAATGCCACTATTGCGCCAGCCCCAGCAAGCCACCACAACGAAATATCGCTGGTATAGAAGATGGCGATCACTGCAATCGATCCAATGTCATCAACGATCGCCAGAGTCAGCAGAAACACTTTAAGCGAACCAGGAACATGGCGACCTAAAAGCGCTACCACGCCCACTGCAAAAGCAATGTCGGTAGCCATCGGGATGCCCCAGCCGTCGGCACCTTCGCCGCCAGCATTGATGACGGCGTATATCACCGCAGGCACAACCATGCCTCCGACAGCAGCCACCGCTGGCAACGCCGCAGCAGCAGGTTTGCGTAGTTCGCCGACCACCAGTTCACGCTTGATCTCAAGTCCTACCACAAAGAAGAACACCACCATCAAGGCGTCGTTGATCCAGTCCTCAAGTTGCTCATCAAGCACCAGCAAGCTGCCAAACTCAATGCGCGTGTGGCTTTCTAGTAGTTCATGGTAGGAGTCCCGCCATGGCGAGTTGGCCCAAATAAGCGCCACTGCTGTGGCTGCCAGCAGAACGATCCCTCCACCTACCGGAACCTGCGAGAAGCGCAGCATCGGTCTGCCGATGCGGCGAGCCAAGCGGCGGTCGCTGCCAATCCAGGTCAACGGCGACGGCTGCAGCGATGACGTAAGGTTCGTCTCGTCAGAAGCTGTTTCAGAAGCTTTTGGGGAATCCATATAGAGCCGTCATACGGTAGGCGGTCAATGTCGCTGCCCACACTCACCCATCTGCGCCAGAGTTCCTAGAATGTGATTTGCTGATGGCCCACCGTGACCAAACTGCTGAATATTTGATCCCCGAGATCGCTATCGGGACATGATTGCCACCTTGCTGCTTCTGCACGTCGTGGTGTGCGCGACGCTGGCTATCGCTGGGAGGCGCTGGGGGCGGCTCAGTCTGCTGATTGCGGCTGTGCCTCCCGCTGCCGCAACGATTTGGGCTGTCAGCAGGCTGGGCAGCGACGAACCAGCGCACGCGCATCTGGCGTGGGTCGACACCCTTGATGTGGCGATGACGTTTCATGTGGATGACTTCGTGGAGATCATGACCCTGATCGTCTCGGGGATCGGGGTGGGCGTGTTCGTCTACGCCTACGGCTATTTCAACGACAAAGACACCTCGGTGGGCCGTTTCGCTGCAACACTGCTGGCTTTTTCTACTGCGATGCTGGGGTTGGTCTGGTCGGATTCGGTTTGGTCACTGTTCGTGTTTTGGGAGTTGACTTCGGTGACCTCGTTTCTGCTGGTCGGCCACAAAAACACCAACCCAGAGGCATTGCTTTCGGCTCGACGCGCTTTGATGGTGACCGGTGGCGGTGGTCTTGCTTTACTGGCCGGACTGTTGCTGGTGAGCCAATCAGCAGGCGCAACGCTGCTCAGCGAGATCGGTCCGGCAGAGGGAACCTCGGTGACTGTGGGAGCAGTTCTGGTGATGGTGGCCGCCGCAACCAAATCGGCTCAAGTGCCTTTCCATGCCTGGCTTCCAGGGGCCATGGTGGCACCCACCCCGGTGAGCGCCTACCTGCATTCGGCGACAATGGTGAAAGCCGGAGTGGTGCTAGTAGCCGTGATGGGGCCTGCTTTTAGTGCTATAGGGGCTTGGAAAGCGCTGGGGCTGATCTTCGGCATTACTTCGGTGATTTGGGGCGCAGTGGGTGCCTTACGACAGCGCGATGCCAAGCTGATACTGGCTTGGGGAACGGTTTCGCAACTGGGCTTGTTGATCACCTTGTTCAGTGTCGGCAATCCCAAAGCCACTCTGGCCGCGGTGACTCTGCTGGTGTCGCACGCACTGTTCAAAGGTGCCTTGTTCTTGATCGTCGGCGAGGTTGATGTTCGTGCCGGGACTCGTGACATCGAACAGCTCGGAGGGCTGGCACGCACCATGCCGGGCACCTTCGCGGCTGCGATGCTGGCGGGGCTGTCAATGGCGGGAGTTCCGCCTCTTTTGGGTTTCGTGGCCAAAGAAACCGCTATTGAGGCGGTTCTGGCTCTCAACGGTGCCGAAATGTGGCTGGTCGGAGCGGGCGTGATCGGCGGTTCGGTTCTGACCGTGGCTTACACGATGCGACTACTGATAGGAATGTTCGGATCTGGGCCGACGACACCGCTAGCCGCACAGCACGGCGCGTTGTCGGCACCGTCGCGGATTTTGGCTTTGGCTGGAGTGGTCGGCTATTTCGCTCTCGGGCCGCTGGAGGAACTAATCGCGCCTGCCGCGGAGCGTCTCGCTGCTGAAAGCGTCGGGAATTTGTACCGGTGGCCCGGGCTGACGCTCGGTTTGTGGATATCGGTGGCAGTTGTAGTGCTGGGTAGCATCGCAGGGCTGGTCGCTTGCAGGCTGCGTTTGAGTGTTCCGGCCGGGTGGGCAGCGGGCGTCACCGATACTGCCGTTGATTTCACGTTGGTTTCGGGGCGCTGGCTTTGCGCTCGTCTTCAGCACGGTTCGCTGCCGGTTTATCTAGTGACCATGGCCACCACGCTGGCATTGGCAGCCATACCTTTCGTGATACATATCGGCTCTGGCTCTGACAGTTTCGATCATCTAATCTGGTGGCATAGCCCCTTGCAGGCTGTGATGGCTTTGGCTGTGGTGGCTTCAAGCCTGGCACTTGCCGCGGTCGCCACACGACTCGGCGCAGGCATAGCACTCGGAGCGGCCGGGCTGTCAGTGGCGGCGTTGTTCGTGATCCACGGCGCTGCTGACTTAGCGCTCACGCAACTGTTGGTGGAAGCGGCGATTGTGGTCGGATTCGTGCTCGCTTTCGGGCACCTGTCGCGTAGCTTCCCGCCGGTGGGCTTGCGCTGGCGGGCTGTGCGGATGGCTGTCGCTGGGCTCGGAGGGGCCGCTGTGGTGATCGGCCTGGTGGCTGCGTCGCATGAGCCGGTGGCTGTGCCGCCGCTTGATGAGATGGTGACCCAAGCAGCTGAAATCGGAGGCGGCAACAACGTCGTCAACGTGATCCTCACCGATATTCGAGCTCTTGACACTCTCGGTGAAGTATTCGTGCTGGCCATCGTTGCTCTCGGTGTTCTGGCTTTGGCCAGAACCTCACGCCAAGACGAGAAGAACCAGGCCGAAGACACGGCGCAGCCAACGGCACTTCAATCAACTACAGGGTCACCAGCGCTTGAGACGGCTGTGACTGAAAGTGGATCGCAATGACCGAATCGCTGTCACCGATCATCCGACTCGGCACCCAGGCCGCCGGGCCGTTCGCGATAATCGTCGGCTTTTATCTGCTGTTCGCCGGGCACAACAGCCCGGGCGGCGGTTTCGCTGCTGGCTTGGTGTTTGGCGCGGTGCTGGCTTTGCGCACCATCGCTGGTCTTCAACCTGCGGGTAACGGCCTGACGCTGTTAGCAGTGGGAGCGGTGATCTCAGCGAGTGTGGCCTTGATGCCTTTGGCTTGGGGCGATGTGCTTTTTGATCAGCAGGTGATCTCAACTGAACTGCCGCTGCTGGGCAAGATCAAAACCGGTTCGGCGCTGCTGTTTGACTTCGGCGTTACTGCAATAGTCGTCGGGACAGTGGTCGCAGTGCTTGAAGGTTTGGGTGTCGCCGAATTCGCAGTTACCAGCAACAGCAACACTGACAGCAGCAAAGGTGACACTGACTGCAGCGAGGCACAGCCGTGAGTGCTGCATTGTTGCTAGTGGTTGGCGGATTAACCGCTGTCGGGCTCTACTTTTTGACCGGGCGTTCGCTCAGCCGCATTGTTCTCGGCTACTCGCTTCTGGGGCACGCAGCCGTCGTTTCGCTGATACTCGCCGGAGGCGGTGCAGGCGAGGCACCCATCGCCGGGCAAGCCGCGCCGCAAGACATGTCTAATCCGCTGCCGCAGGCTTTGACGCTCACAGCTATCGTCATTTCGTTCGGGTTGACCCTGTTTTTGTTGGCTTTAGCCAAACGTCAGCGTGTGCTGTCGGGTGATGACCTTGTCGAAGACGACATCGAAGATCGTCGCATAGCCGACCACGACGCGACCAGCGCCACAGCCAGTAGCGATGCCGAAATCCAGGCCAGCGCGACAGCCGATAGACCATGACTGCACTGATCTCTATCGCTGTGATCGCACCACTGCTGGGTGCTGGCATCAGCCTGGCTTTGCGGAACCATCCCAAGCGGCGAGATATCGCAGTGCTAGCAGGACTGGGGCTGCCTGCAGCGAGTTCGCATGCGCTGCTGGCAACCGTGGCTGCCGACGGAACTCACACGGTGGCGGTGGGCGGCTGGGCACCAGAGCTGGGGATAGTGCTGGTGGCTGACATGTTCGCTGCGTTAATGCTGCCGATCGCACTGACCACGATTTTCGTGGTGGAGATCTTCGCGATAGGCCAGCGCAAAGCCCGATGGGGTGCTGACGCTGCTCTGAGCGGGCCGCTGATGTGTGTGCTCACTTCTGGAGTTTCGCTGGCGTTTTTGACTGGTGACCTGTTCACGCTGTTCATCGCTTTTGAGCTGATCTTGGTGTCGAGCTATGTTTTGTTGACCCATCAGGGCACCGCCGGTCAGGTCCGTTCCGGCATGACCTATGTGGTGATGAACCTGCTGGCATCAACGTTGTTCTTGTTCGGGGTTGCTTTCGTCTACTCAGCTACCGGCACGGTCAACCTGGCACTGCTAGCTGAGCGGATACCGCAACTCAGCGACGGTGTTCGTTTAGGGATCGGTACCTGGTTCTTGGTCGTTTTCGGAACCAAAGCGGCCGTGTTCCCACTGTTTTCGTGGCTCCCAGACTCTTATCCGACAGCACCCACCACTATCACCGCCGTGTTCGCAGGACTGCTCACCAAAATCGGTATCTACGCCATGATCCGCTTCCACACCCTGACAGGGATGGATGACCTAGGTTCGGTGATGCTGATGGTGGCTGCCATCACCATGATTGTGGGTGGACTGGGTGCTTTGGCTCAGTCCGACATCAAACGCATCCTGTCGTTCCATGTAATCAGCCAGATCGGTTACATGTTGATGGGTCTGGGACTTTTTTCTGTGGCAGGCACAGCCGCAGCGATCCTGTTCCTGATCCACATCATGCCCGTCAAGGCGGTGCTGTTTTTGTTGGGAGGTCTAATAGAGAACAACGAAGGCTCCAGCTCTCTTGACAGAAGCGGTGGCCTAGCTGCACGAAAGCCGCTGATCGCAGTGATGTTCGCTGTGCCCGCACTAAGCTTGGCGGGGATCCCCCCGTTTTCGGGGTTTTTGGCGAAACTGGCGGTGGTGTCAGCGGCAATCGACGCTTCCGCCACAGTTGTTGTGGTTGCTGGACTGCTCGCCGGAGCTTTGACTCTGCTGTCAATGTGGAAGATCTGGAATGCGGTTTTTTGGAGCAAACCCGTGGCTGATCCCAGCCCTGGCCCCGCGGTAAGAAACGGCATCAAAACGATGCACACTGCAACTGCACTAGGGGTGATCGCAACACTAATCGTGTCGCTGCTGGCCGGGCCGCTGCTGGACCTGTCAACGCAAGCCGCCGAAGATTTGCATGATCGCACGGTCTACATTGAGGCGGTGCGCTCATGAGGCTGTGGCGAGGAATACCCCGGCGGGCTCTGGCTGTGATCAGCTTGACACTGGTGTGGTGCGGGCTGTGGGGCGCGATCTCGGTAGCCAACGTGGCATCTGGTCTGGCTCTGTCTTTGCTGCTCAGCCTCGGCTGGGCCAGCGGTACCGGATTCATACGACTCAGGCCGCTGCTGAAGTTCACTTGGCTGGTGATCGTTGATCTGATCCGCTCAACAGTGGATGTAGCGATTGAGATCTTGACACCACCAGATCGCACTGAAGAAGCCATCATCGCAGTGGATCTACCGGCCACTAGCAACGCTCATGTGTTGCTGCTGTCGGCTGCGATCACTCTCAGCCCTGGCACTGCTGTAGTGGATGTAAACCCCGAAACCGGGCGCTACTACATTCATCTGCTTCACGTCAACAAGCTGGAAACAACCGCAGCTCACGCCGTTCAGCTGGGTGAACTGGCCTGTGCAGCGCTGCCGGGCACTGTTTCGCAAGACGCTTCGCAGGCAAGCACCGCTTCAAGCGATGCACCGAGGAATGCGCGATGATCGCTGCGATCGCGATTGGCGGTTTTGTGTTCGCCGGGTTGTGCGGGCTTTACCGGATGCTGCGAGGGCCGAGCCTGGCAGATCGGATCATCGCGGTGGAGGTGGTGCTGGTATCTCTGGTAGGCGCTATCGCTGTTGACGCCGCCAACCGCAAAAGCGCGACTTTCTTGGTGACGCTCATCGTGATTGCTCTAGTAGGGCTGGCAGGCACATTCGCGGCGAGCCGATTTCTTGAGCGAGACGTTGACCGGATCAACAACAAAGACACCCGGTCACATGCTGGCAGCAGCACTGTCAAAAGCCCTGAGCAAGATGTCGGCGACCGGGTCAGCGACGGAGACGAATCATGACTGTCATCGCCGAGTTGATGATGGTCGCTGGGGCTGCTGTTGCCGTGCTCGCCGGGGTGGGGGTACTTCGCTTCTCTACGCCTTCGGCGCGAATCCAATGTGCAGGCAAAGCCAGTCCAGTGGCGCTGCTGCTGGCTTCTTTGGGAGCTGGACCGTTGCTGGGTATCGCAGGATCAGCGTATTTGGCTGTTGGTGCTGCAGCGATGATCGTCACGCTTCCCGCTGTTACGGCTCTGCTGCTGCGGGCGGTGCATCGCACTGCCGACCAGAGCCATCTAGCTATTGATGATCTAGCCGCCGACAGGCTCGCAGCACGAGAATCACAAAGCGACGCCTGCTAAGCGATTAGCTGAGTTTCTACTGCGACTCTCGGATGATGGAACTAACTTGAGCTGCTAGCTCTGGCGGTGCGAAACAACAACCGGATCTCGGTGCCTTCAGAATTCGAATCGATAGTCAACTCGTCGGCTAGTTCACGTATCAGCAGCAAACCCATCCCCGACTCGTGGCTTAGACGTTCGGGGTGCTCCACGGCAGGCATCTTCGGTAAAGCGTTCACATCGAAACCGGGCCCTTGATCAGCGACTTCCACCAGCACAGCACCTTCGCTGCAGTGGCAACTGACACGCACCTGTTGGTTGCAGTCCGAGCGGATATGAGCCTGCACTGCGTTGGTGGTGGCTTCCGACACGGCCACCCGCAAGTCGTCAATGCGTTCGGGTTCAAGGCTTGAGTTCAGCGCAGCCAGCTCTGCCACCACGAGACGCACTAGAGACACATAGTCGGTGCGTGCCGGTATCTCTATTTCGATGCCTCCATTTTCGGCATTTCCTATTTTGCTGACTGCGAAACTGGCAATAGGGCCGTGGCTGCTAGCGGAAAGATCATCCATGACCTTCACCAGCCAAAGCCGCAGCAGCAGGTGTCGTTGGCGATGCAGAGGTTTGCTCAATCGAGTCGTGCAAGGCCAAAATCTTGTCAAGATCACAAATCTCGAACACTCTGCGAATACGGCGCGAAGGGCACACCACCACCATGTCGCCGCCACGCTGGCGCAGTCGTTTGAGCGCTCCGATGATCACCCCAATGCCGAAAGAATCAAGAAAATCCACATCCGACAAGTCAAAAGCCAACAGTCGGATGCCTTCAGCTACTGCTGACACCACAGCTTGACGCAATTCGGGTGCGCCGACAACATCAAGTTCCCCAGCCACACGCAGCACACACCAAGGCGGCTGCTCATAGCGTCTGATCGTGACAGACACGATCCATCACGGTACCGCTGCGACGATCAACTCGGCGCGGCCATCCAACGCATCGAAGTGCTTACCGCCTGCCACCCCACCCACACTGCGATGTGCAACTCGGCGCGGCTGGCGAGCTACTCGAGGCGCATCGTGGCTTGAGCTTCAAACACTGCGTCGGCTACCAACATGCCCACAAGCGGCACATCGGTGGGGTCTCGATAAGTAAGTCGCACTGTTGCGTTTCCAGCAACACGCTGCACTTGCACCATCAGCCGGTCTGGATCGAGTTCGGCTGCGCCAATCGCAGCCGAGCGCACATCTGCGTCGTTGGCACCAACCGCAGCCGAGCGCACCGCTTCGCGCGCTGAATGTGTGACCAGCACCCGCGTGCGCATCAGCAGTCCTACCTGCACCACAGCTAGCAACATCAACGCGAAGAAGGGCATCAGCAGCGCCAACTCCACTGTTGCTTGGCCGCGCTGCTGCTCAGAATGGTGACGCGCTCGGCGTGGGCGACCGGATTCGTGCACAACCCGCCATTCGGCTAGTCGGCGACAGATCCAGATCACTGCTCAGGTAACCATGCCTGAGATCCTGTCGATCATCTGGTTGAACAGCCAGGCGATCCTGCCTGAGCCGGTGGCCCAAGTCAACAGCAACACCGCCACCGCGGCAGCGCCCACCAGCACTAAGGCATACTCGGCTGTGGTCTGGCCGTTTTCGGCACGGCAACGGTACCAGGTCAACATTTTGATGATCCACATGTTGATGATCTGCAAAAACATCTTCACTCCTTTCGCAGAATGCTTCAAGTCGTCAAACGCAGCTCGGAGACGGTCCCCAGAAGCAGCGGCACCACGGTCAGCAAGCAGAAAGCTGGCAACACGCAGAAAACCAACGGAAACAGCATCAGAACAGGGGCTCGCCTAGCTGCTTGTTGAGCTTTCACCCGCCGCCGACGGTGAGCTTCGTCGGCGGCTCGTTGCAAAGCGGGACGCAACGGTGTGCCGTCGGTTTCAGCTGCGGTAACGGCATGCACGACCGGTGCGACACTGCTGCCGAGAGCGTCGCGCAGCCTTCTCACCGCATCCACGAACGGTTCGCCTGCAGAGCTGCGTCTCACCACCGCAGCCAGTTCCGACCTGAAAGGTTCAGCAACCCGAGGGGCTATATCAGCGAAAGCCGTAGCAGTAGGCCGACCTGTGCTGATCACAAGACCCAGCAGGTCAATCACTTCGGGTAGATGGCGATCCACTTGCAGCAGATGCCAACGCCGACGAGAACGCCTTCGTGCAACAATCGCAGCCACCACAGACAACAGCGTCATAAACCCACTAGGTGCCCCAAACGCTGCAACCGCTACAGGAACTGCCAGAGCCGCAGCACCCACCAAGGCCTCATCTTCAGGATCGACTGCGCCTCTCGACAGACGACGACCCAGCGCAGCCAAAGCCTCTTTGCCGCCACGACGCGATCCTCCGCCGATAAGTCTGTGACGAGCGGCGCGAGTCGTCGGCACGCTTGTTGCACAGCTGATCAGCAACAAAGCGGTCACGACAGCCGCACTTAGGCTCATGTTCGATCCTTTTGGCTGTGGCTCATGCCCAGCACTCCACACTGCGACAGACACGGGTCATCCACCAAAGCCCCAGACCTTCCAGCAACAGCCCGAGAACTAGCGAAACCCATCCCAACGGCGATCCCCACAAACCACTCAAGGCATCACGATCAACAAGCGCGATGATCACTGCGAACCCGGCCGGTGCCGCAGCCACCACCAAACCCGAAGTGCGTGTTTGGGATGTGAGCGCCCGAATCTCGTCGTTCAATGCTTGTCGTTGACGCAATGACGCGGCAGCGTTGTCCAAGCTGGCTGCCATGGCTGCGCCCGAAGTGTGTCCCAGCACCAGCAGCGCTGCAGCGGTTTGGCGCTCAGAAAAGCCCGCAACCCAGTCGTCGAGAGCTTCGCTAAGGCTGAGACCACCACGCACCCGTCTCGCCAAACGATCCAAACCGGTTTCGGGCAGTTCCTCAGCGGCACCCTCAAGCGCGGTCAGCACCGAAGCCCCGGAACGCAACGCCCTAGCTGTCAGTTCCAAAGCTTGTGGCAGAGCTTCAGCCTGACTGTTGCGGCCCACCCAACGCTGAAGTTCTTGCCGCAGACGGTTCAACAACGACATATTCAGCCACTGCCGGCTTTTGGCACGACCCCGAGGACGTGGCGTAAACACCTCAGGCGAAAGCATCACGAACATCAACAGCACCGCCACCAAAGCAGTCATGGCTGTGCCATCGCTCGGGCGCTGCGACTGATCGGCGCATGCACTTCGCGGTGATCAGCTAGCAGCCTTACCTGGTCGTGCGATACCACTTCACCCACCGCTGCTAAGTGCCTAGTGCCGTCGGGAGCTCGACCGAGTTGCACCACAGCGTCGATAGCTGCAGTCACATGCCCACATACGGCTTCCACCCCTAGTCGTTCGTCAGCAGCAGTGGCCAGCGCCGCCAGACGACGCAGCGCGTCGAGCGGACTGTTGGCATGCACTGTCGACAAACAACCGGCGTGGCCGGTGTTGAGCGCATGCAATAAGTCCAAAGCCTCTGGGCCGCGCACCTCACCCACTACCATTCGGTCGGGGCGCATCCGCAGCGCATTACGCACAAGCTCACGGATCGTCACCGCCCCTCCGCCCTCGCGCGACTCAGGTCTGGCTTCCAGCCTCACCACATGGGGATGTTTCAACTGCAGCTCGGCTGCGTCTTCAATGGTGATCACCCGCTGTGCGGGGTTCACCCGACCCGCCAATGCGTTGAGCAGGGTCGTCTTACCAGCGCTGGTGCCTCCGCTCACAACAAGGTTGGCACCCCGGTCCACCAACTCTTCAAGCAGTTCCACCACCGGTGGAGCAGCGAACATCTCAAGAGCCACATCAGGAACCACGAATCGTCGGATGGTCACATAGGGACCGTCCACCGCAACCGGCGGCACAGTCACATGCACACGCGAACCGTCTGGCAGGCGACCGTCAACGCAAGGAGTTAGTTGATCTACTCTGCGTCCGAGAGGTGCCACGATCCGTTCGATCACCAGATCCACAGCGGCACGGTCAAGCGACACTGAACTCACGCATACAACGCCGTTGCGTTCAACCCACACCGGGCCTGGGCCGTTGATCATCACTTCACTTACGGAAGCGTCGGCAAGCAGCGGCTCAAGCGGGCCTAGCCCGTTAACCCTTGCCGATACTCGAGCCACCACGTCATCCACCAGTTCGGCACCAGCAAGCGGTGCCAACATCCGCACCGTGGCCACAATGTCTGGCGCGCTTGTCGACAGCGGTGACGGCCTGTCGGCCATAGCGTCGATGACACGACGATGCACAGCATCAATCAGAGCCTCAGAGGCTGCTGTTGCTGACATTGCGTCTGTGTTCGACGGCGTTGCAGTCGTGCCAGGCGTCGTTTCAGCCGTGCCAGGCGTCGTTTCAGCCGTGCCAGACGGCGTTGCAGTCATGTCAGGCGGCGTTGCAGCCGTGTTCGGCGAGCGGAACGCGGTGGCGGTCGTCATATCGGCAGCTCAAAACGCCGCAACGGAGGCGGCAGCATCGACACAATCGTTCCTGCGTCAACAGCACGAGCCACACGCGGATCCCACGACACCGCTACCACTTTGGAGGCACCCACCGCTGCGGACACATCACGCACCCGAAGAGCACGACCCGGCTCTTCCACCAGCACAACATGGTCGTAAGGGCCTGGTGTCATCTGAGCACGGCTCAGAGCCAGATAGCACGATCTCAGCACGCACACACTGCGATGCTGAGACCCAAGCACGGCTCGCACCCCAAAAGGGTCAAGCCCTGCGTCTACTACAACCATGCCGGTGCGGGCCAGCATCTCCAAAGCGAGCATTAGCCGACGACTCTTCAGGTCTCGCGCGTCAGCGACGGGCTTGCCACCTTGGCGCAGCAGTCGTAATCCAGGGGCGACATCCTCCAGCAGCCTGCCGATGGCGTCGGCGGCCACGCCTTCGCCCGCAGCCACCCAGTCGCTAACCCCGGCTTCGGTTGGTCCCGCACCAGACACAAGCCCTAGGAGGGCTGGCTGATCGCCGGTTAGGTCTACAAGCGTTGCTTCACGGTCAGCTGAAGCGAACCGTATGGCGGTGGCGGCTGCCACTACAGATGTGCCGACTCCGCCTTTGACGGACCAATACCAGATGATCATCGGCTTTTCCTCCCGCACGTCGAGTGAATTTGACGGCGGGACTCGACAGCGACGAAACGCTCATCGAAAGCACTCCCAGAAGTATCTCTGCGATCTTCGATGGCTGGCTAGGCATCCTGCTAACCATTAGACAGCAAGAGCACTTTATAACTGTTTCTATTATTTGTCAAACCGGACTAGCAATTTGTTTCTGGGACTAGCGGCTGGCAGTGTTTGACAGTGTCTGGCAGTTTCAGGGAACCAGTCGCCGGAGGCATCCAGCAGCGGGATTATTGCGATGTGCCCATCACTTCGGCGCTCGAAACCAGCAGATGCTCAGCAGGCTCATCGTCAAGCAACGGCACCACAAGCGCATCAATCCCGTGCTCGTCTGCGAGCTGGTGAAGCTCTTGACGGCATTCGCTCGGCGTTCCCGCGATCACAAACGGCAGCACCCACTCGGCTCTCATATGTTGCGCGGCGGCCTCGGGGCCAGCAGCGAGAGCAGCTTTGATTGCTGCTGCGTCATCAGGGCCGAGACCGATGGCCTGCTGCACTTCGAGCGGAGAGTTAACCAGTCTGTAGGTGAGGTGAGGTTTAAGAGACTCCAAGGTGCGGTCATCTGTAACCAGCATCGTGGAATAGGCAATCTGGGGCTTGTTGCCAGCAGCTTTGCCAGCATCTGTGATCCGCTGCAGCGACGCAGCCAGATGCGGCTTGTATATGAAATCAATTAGCACACCGTCACAGGCCGATCCACCGAACTCCAGCATTTTGGGGCCTCTCCCAGCTAGCCAGATCTCGGTTTCGGCACGCACATTCAGCAACGACGCTTCACAGAACTGCACATGCGAACCGGCCATGCTGACAGTTTCGCCAGCGAACAATCGGCGGCAGGCATCCACAGTTTCGCGCACTGCGCTGAGTGGTTGAGTCGCGTGCAAAGCCAACGGGTCAAGTGTCAAACTGCCACCAGCGCCGATCCCCAGAAAGGCTCTGCCGCCAGACAGCTCATCCAGCGAGGAAACAGCAGAGGCAGTCGCACCAACATGGCGCGTGTAGGGGTTGGTGATCCCTGGACCCACCATGAGTGCCTTGGTGGCCACAGCGATCGCTGTCAAAGTCACATAAACATCGCTGGCTGCGAGTCCTTCGTCGTAAACCCAGCAGCGTTCATAGCCCAGTTCTTCGCCAAGGCGGGCCAGTTCCACAGCCCGCGCCACCGACCCATGGGGCATCACACTGAACTCAAGCCTCACCGCAGCCCTCTCTCAAAGTCACACCACGTCAACTTGCACTGATTCAGCAGTTTGAACTGATTCAGCAACCTGCACTGATTCAGCGCTCACTGGAACGACACGAACCAGACCTTAGGTTCTAGAGCCAGCACCTGCTCAGCAGTAGCGACCGGGCTGTCTTCGTCGTAGAAGTTCTTCCAACCCCAATAGAACTGCTCAGCATCAGGCCTATTAGTGAGCGATCTCCAGGTGTTGTATTTGGCTCCCAGGCTGCCCTGTCCATCCATGTGGATCATCACCGCCAGTTCCGCCGGGGTTTGCACATGTTCGCGCTCGGTGATCATCGAATGGCGGAATTGATGGATGATCAACAGCTTCTGGGGGAGCGACTCTCTGCGAACTAGTTCAGCAAGCCAGTCAATCACCTGATTGATCTCATCAGCGTGAACTCTGCCGATCTGTCGCAGATGCAACTGGTTAGGCGCCAAGCGCCATTCGGGATCAAGAGCGAGACCCACATGCGGCAACTTGAGGAACTCCTCATATTTCTCTAGTTGCTGCACGAAACTGGACCGTCCCGGCTGCAAGTCCAGCACCACATACGCGTCGTTAGCGGCGGCTGTCTCCACCCAGGGCCTGATCACGTCGGGATTGGTGGTGGCTGAATAGTCACCGTCAGCACCGGCTGACGCCGAAGCCACCGTTGCGATGATCTCAAAAGCGGGCAGCACTGTGGCACCGTCGGCGTCATAGTCAGCAGAGATTGATTTGAGGCGTTCTATGCCCTCTTCGGGGCTCTGCTCGCCGAGCACTCCGAGCCCTGCAGTCACTGGATGCCCATACATCGCCACGATGCGCCGCGGCTGGTCAGGATCAAACAGCAGCTGTCCCCCACCGGGCAGCTCCAAACCTTTCTTCACTACAGCGAGCTGCCAGTCAAGGTCATCACCGAAGTTGGTCAGTGACTCCACATCGGAGGCTGCTGCCAGCACGGCTTTGGATTCTTTGCTGAGCGCACGCAGGTCGTCTCCTGTGGGCACGACCGTCGCCTCGACCTGAGCGGCGAGAGCGGCCAAAGCCGCCACAGGCCCCTGCTCATCAACCAGCCAGACCAGCTCAGCGGCAGGATCTGGCGCAGCCGGTGTCGCTTGAAGATCGACAGGCAATACCTCCACCTCAAACTCCGACAGATGCTCGTCAATGATCTGCGGATGAACGCCAGCAGTCACAACCCTGTTGGGTGCCAAACGTTGCAGCTCTTTGAGAACCGGCGAATCTCGCCAGTATTCCGCTAACATCAGCGGCCCTTTAACCCTGGCAGCGCTCAGAGTAGCGATCGCCGCCGAATCACCTTGCGGAGCGAGAGCCACCTCAGCCGCGCAGTCGAACATCGCCATCGAAAGCTGAATGCTCAGCGAGGCCGCGTTGGTTCCCAGGGCACGAAAATCTTTCAGCGGGCGCGGTGTGCAGTCACGCTCAACGGCATCAGCAGATTCAGGTTCGGTGGTCGAAGGGGGGCTAACAGAAGGCGCTGCGCCCGAGGGTGAGGCGTTTGACGATGCAGCGGGAGGGTTGCTCGTGGCGGAATCGGTGGTTGTGTCAGGTTCAGCAGACGGATTGGCAGGGATGACGTTGCCTGGATTTTCGGGCTTTTGAGGCTGCACCGCCACATCGGTATCGGCTGCATCATTACCGGCTGCTGTAGTTGTGGTCTGTGATGATGTTGTTGATATTGACTGATCGGCGTTGGTCGGGCTTGTTGTCTCGGTAGTGGACTGAACCCTAGGCACCAGCGCTCCCGGCGCTGAAGCGGACCCGTCGCATGAACAGACAATCGCCGTCAAAGCAATCACCAGCACAGCGGCCCTAAAGGGGTCACCGAGGAGGCTTCTTCGAGTGGGGGTTTGACTAGCCGCAACAGGTTCGGCAGCCGAATAACGGCTCACTGTCAGTAAGTTAGCGCTGCTCTCAGCGCAAGTGTGACACCCTTAGCTGGCGTGTCTGTTTACACGCCAAAACCTCAGCGAAGTTGTAGCACGGCTTCACGAACACCGCTGCCCACAGCCATTGCCTTGTCGGAAATTTTCCAGCAAGCATCAGTGTCACAGCGTGGGTCAACGTCACCGATTTTGAGTCCAGCGGGGACTTCCAAACCGTCACGGATAGCGCCTCTAAGGACCCCTGTGAACGGCGCGCAGATAGCCACACCACCGACTTCACCGATCGGCTGGCCTTCGTTCACTAGGTCGCCGATGCTGCATTGCCAACCAACTCGTCCTACTGCTGGAGCTCGTAGCACACGGTCAGCGGAGCGGCCACCAAGAGGTGCAGGTGTGCCTGTGTCGGGTTGGGCTGATCCTTTTCGGATGACACGACCCAGATCAGGGCCTCGCATGGTTTCGACCACTGCGTGACAGTCCAAGCCTGCGGTGAAGCCCGGCCCGAGAGCCACCACTACATCGGCGTCGTCAATAGCAGTGTCTAGGTTGCGTTTGGCCATCCGGGCATCCACCACCACATCGGGGTGACATCCCAGCGATGCCAACTGCGGCGCAACCAGCACCGCCACAACACCAGATCGAGCCGCAGCCTCAGCCTCGTTAGCGGAACCGCAGCGCACTGCTCGCAGGCCATCAACTTCTATTTCGCCTTCTGTTACTGCGGTTGACAGCGCCACCGTTCGACGCACAGTCAATGGCTCAGGCAGTTCCAGCACCACGACAGGCCATCGCAGTCTTCGTAGCTGCCAGGCAACCCCGGTCGCTAGGTCACCGCCGCCTCTCAGCACGCACAACGGTTCAGCTCCGGCGATGGGCGATCACCTCAGCCATGATGCTCAACGCAATCTCTTCTGGGGTTTCGGCACCCAACTCCACACCGATGGGCGCATGCACACGGTCAAGCGCACCAGGATCAACACCATCGGCTTCTAATCGGGCGCGGGTGGTGGCCCAGCGCCGTTCGCTGCCCATCACCCCTACATAGCCAGCGTCGGTGGCCAGCAGCGCTGGCAGTGCGGCAGTGTCAACATCAATGTTGCGTGTAACCAGCACCACCGACACGTCTGCGGTGAGAGTGCGGCCAGCAAGCAGGTCATCAACACTGCCAACAACCAGCTCATCAGGACCCTTGTTCACCTTGCTGGTGTCGTTGCCAGTATTGCCTTGCTCGACGTCAGTTTCGCCTTGCTTGGTGTTGTCTTGCTCGGCGTCAGTTTTGTTGAGGTCAGTTTTGCTGGCGTCAGGTTCGGAGTCAGTATTGCCTTGCTCGGCGTCGGTGATCGATGGGCGGTCGTCGCAGGCTGTCACCCGAAAACCCAGCCATTGGGCCAGCTCTGTTACTGCTCGCCCGACATGGCCGTATCCAATAACGATCAAAGATCCTTCAGGCATGTGCGGCTCCACGAATATTTGAACGTCTCCCCCGCAGACACCGGGGTCACCCCGGTCGGGATCAACTAAACGATACGACAACAGACGGCAGCGTCCGTCGCTGAGCGCAGCCACGGCTTCGTCAACCACCCGAGCCTCCATCTCACCCCCGCCGACGGTTCCGGCGATGCTGCCGTCACGAAACACCAGCATCTTGGCGCCAGGACGACGAGGCACCGACCGCGAAGTGTCAACCACGGTGGCTGAAGCCACTGCCTCACCGCGCTTGACTGAATCAGCAAGCCGCTGCAGTAACTTCACCGCCACAACAACCCCACACATCCCAGCACACAACACGACAGAGTCGGCCATAGCGACCCTGCTTGCGACAGCAATCGGCGCGGCAGCAACCGGCTCAGCGGCAACCGGCGCAATGAAGCGATCATTGCCAAAGCCTGGCTGCCTGCTGTTGACAATGCACACGCAGCTGCTCAAGGTCGACTCCGAGCACTTCGCCGTTGTCGACTATCCAGTCGCCACCAACCATCACTTTGCACACATCAGAAGCGCTGCGCCACAACAGCAGTTGATCCAGCAGGTTGTGAGCCTCTACCGGGGTTGGCAGACCTGCGGGGCCGTCCAGGTTGACCAGTTGCAGATCGGCGTGCCAGCCGGGTTCAAGGCGGCCGACCTGCTGAAACCCCAGGGTGCGGGCAGAGCCTTCGGTTGCTAGATGCAGCACTTCTGCCGCGCTGATGGCAGCCGGGTTGAGGCTTGCGGCGCGGTGCAACAAGAACGCGGCGCGCATCACCGAAAACATGTCGTTGAGGTAGCCGTCGGAGCCGAGCCCGACGGTTACATTGCGTTTCAGTAGTTCAAGCAGCGGAGCGATCCCTGCGCCTACTTCGCAGTTGGACAAAGGCATGTGCGAAACCTTGATGCCCGTGTCCGCAACGATGTCGATCTCGCGCGGCGATAGTTGCACACATTGGCTCGCCTGCAACCGCGGAGAGGCCACCCCGAGATGATCATAGAACTCCAGCGTGCGCATGCCGTGATGCTCGCTGCACCAGCGGCCTTCGTGGACACCTTCGTTAACGTGAGCGTGGCAGAACACGTCAAGATCTTCGGCCAGAGCGAAGGCTCGACGGATGAACGCCTCACCGCAGGTGAAGGTGGTGTGAATGCACATGGCACCACTCACGCGACTGTCACTGCTGGTACTGCTAGCACGACTGACACTGCTAGCACGACTGGCCCGACTGACGCTGCTGTCACGGCAAGCTTCAATGAAGCGAACGTTCTCGTCTAGGCCAGCCTGGCCGTTGGCGACACCCATACGTTCGGTGGCTTCGAAAGACAGCACACCTCGCAATCCGCTGCGTGCCACTGCTTCGTGTTCGGCGAATAAGGCATCGGGCAAAGCGTTGGGCGCTTCCAAAATATCGAAGAAGCTGGTGGTGCCCCCGGCTGCTAGTTGAGCGGTAACCCAGGAGGCCGCAGCAGCGATCATCTCGTGATCCAAAGCGTTCTCAACCAACGGCCACCAGTAATCCTCTAAGAACCCCCAGAAATCCGCAATCGGTGTGGCGGGTGCGGGAACGCCGTGAGCCAGCACTCCATAAAGATGCACATGCGCGTTGACGAAACCCGGCAACAGCACGCAACCCGACCCGTCGCAGTGTTCATCGTCGGGGTAGCGGCGCTTTAACTCAGCGGCCGGACCCGAGTCGTCTATCAGACCGTCGGCCACGCGCACAGCCCAATTCGGGCGAGGCTCCTCAAGCGCCGACGTGATCACCCAATCACAAGAGATACGAGTCCCCACAGCACCTGAACCTTCCACCGAAGTGTGTCGCTGCGGACTAGTCCCAGACCTTTCGGGTGGATGCCTGCCCGCATTAGAGCCGTTTTTTGAGCTTACATCCTGAGCCGCGAGCCACGTAGCAGGTGCCTGCCACCGCCATCGCAACACCATTGAATCGTCTACTGAACCGTCCACGACCCGCTATCCACAGACTTGACCATCCACAAATGACGCTCGCAGCGCCTGGGACCGCCTCTTGAGAAAGGTCTTCTTGTCACACCCCTAATCTATACTACTGTTCATGGTCTTAGAAGACGCTCAACAAGCGGTCGCAGCCACCAACCGCATGCTCGCCGCGGTGCGCGCTGGTGATGTGGCTTCCACGGAACTGCCCGACGCACTAGAGCAGACACGGGTGTTCATAGCTACCGGCACAGCGTTTCAGACCACTGCCGCGGAATTGATCGCCACTCGTGAACACCACGGCGACGGAGGTGCTGAACTGTTGGGGAATTATATACGAGAATCCCATTTTCCTCCTGACTTCGCCGCCGAATTCGTCACAGTAGAATCCCAACAAGCAAGGAGATTTAACATGGTACACAAAACACCACGAAGATCGCACCGCAAGGGACTCAGCGTCACGCAGTTGATGCAGATTTTCCCGACAGAGGAAGCCGCCCGCAAGTGGCTGGAGTCCGAAATCTGGCCGCAAGGCCCGTATTGCGGAAGCTTCAACGTCCAGTCCGGCATCAGGCACAGCACCATGACGCATCGCTGCCGCGATTTCCCGAACCGACCGCAGTTCAGCGTAAAGTCCGGCACCGTGATGAAGGGGACCAAGTTGGAATACCGTGACTGGGCAATCACGGTCTACTTGCTGACCACGAACCCGAAAGGCGTTTCGAGCATGAAACTGCACAGAGAACTCGAAATTGCCCAGAAGTCCGCTTGGCAGATGATGCACCGCCTTCGCAAGTCATTCGCGACGACCGGAACGGTTTTCGGCGGGCCATGCGAAGCCAACGAAACTTTCATCGGTGGGCTTGAGAAGAACAAGCAAAAGGACAAGAAGCTGAGTGCCGGACTTGGCGGCATCGGCAAGGCGATCGTTGTGGGCATCAAGTACCGTGACACTGGGCAGGTTGCCGCGACGGTGGTGCCGGACGTGCTGGCGAAGACCCTGCAAGGGTTTGTGGAAGGCCACACGGAACCGATCGCGCAGGCCTACACCGACGACGGGCGCGGATACACCGGCATCAACAGGCCGCACGAAAGCGTGAATCACAGTGCCGGGGAATGCGTGCTGGAACAAGCGCACACGAACGGCATTGAGCCGTTCTGGGCGATGACGGAACGCGCCCATAAAGGTATCTATCCCAAGTTCTCGAAAAAGCACCTGCAAAGGTATGTCGATGAGTTCTCCGGGCGTCACAACGCACGAAACGCGGATACGCCTGTGCAGAGACGCGGCATCGTCTCCGGCATGGTCGGCAAGGAACTGCGGTATGGAGACATGATCGCGGACAACGGCTTGGCGTCTGGAGCAAGGACATGAACGCCTTGGCGGAAGTACAAACCGGCATCCATGACGTGTCAGGTGACTGGACGTTTCGCACCGCCGACACAAAGCAGGTCACGCACGGGATTCATGCCTATCCCGCCATGATGATACCGCAAATCGCGCAACGACTTGTCCGAACCTACGGACGCGAAGGAGCATTCCTGTTTGACCCATATTGCGGGTCGGGAACGACTCTCTTGGAGGGGATGCTGGCGGGCACACAAGCGGCGGGAACCGACCTGAATCCGCTTGCCCGCCTCATCGCCCGCGTCAAGACAACGCCAATCAGTCTTGCCGCGCTTGATCGGGCGGTTAGGAAGTTCCCCTGCATGGCATCACGCATTGACTTTCCCATTCCCGATGTTCCAAACATGGACTTCTGGTTTTCTCCGAAATCGCAACGCGACCTTGCAGCAATCCGGTATCACATAGACGGCATGGCGGATAGCCGAATTGCAGACGTGTTTCGGGTGGCTTTCAGCTTGGCGGTGCGCAAGGCATCATGGACACGAAAGTCCGAGTTTAAGCTATATCGCATGTCTGAACGTCAAAGGGAGCGTCACAACCCGGAGCCGTTTTCGTTCATGCTGAAATCGCTTGCCGAAATCAGGCATGCGTTGCAATCACTCAATCGCAACGTATCCAGCAAGGTTCCTTTGCCGGTCGTCCATGACTTCAACACGGTTTCCGGCATTCCTACGGAGATTGCGCCGATTGATTTGGTGGTCACATCGCCGCCGTATGGGGATTCACGGACAACCGTTGCCTATGGTCAGTTTTGCCGTCTTTCTTCGCAATGGCTTGGTTACACGAAAGCGAGCCGCGTGGATGCAATGCTGATGGGTGGCAAGAAGATACCCACGTTGCCCGCGTTCGGAATCAGGAAACTGGATCGCGTCATTGCGAAGATTGCAGACGTTCACGAGTGCCGCGCCCGTGAAGTCGCTTCGTTCTTCGTCGACTATCGAGCTTCAATCAGGAACGTCGCTCGCTTAATGGCCCTAGGAGGCTATGCTTGCTACGTTGTAGGCAATCGCACAGTGAAAGGACAGACCGTGCCAACAGGCGAAGCCACCGCCTCTTTCTTCGAGGAAAACGGCTTTGAGAAGATAGGAGTCGGCTACCGCGAGATACCCAACAAGCGAATGCCTTCCGTCAACTCTCCTAGCAATGTTCCTGGCGATACCGGGCAGACAATGAAGACAGAGCAAATCGTCATTTGCCGGAAGGTCTGATTGTGCAGTTGCGGGAATTGCGCAAGCTCTTGCAGGAATTGAGCGACCAGGGATTTGTGCCGTCTACACGGAAGGGGTCAACGGGAATCGGCCACACGCTTGAATCGTGTTTAGGCGTATCGGAGAACAACCTGCCCATCCCAGACATTGGCGGACGAACGGAGATAAAAGCGACACGCAGCACCGCCAACAACCTGATCACCCTTTTCACGTTCAACGAGATGGCATGGGAAAAGCCTCAGTCAACCGTCATTCAGCGCTGGGGAACGTGGGACGAAGCGAAGAACCGCCATTCGCTCTATAGCACGGTATCGGCAACAGGTCCGAACCGGCAGGGACTTCAAGTCATGCTGGACGACAACTCCTATACTATTTCAGTGATAGACACCGCAACGAGTGAAGTTATCGCGTCATGGGATTTGGTCAACGTTGCCGGTAAGTTCTTTGCCAAATTCGGGCGACTTCTCTTGGTTCATGCAGACACGAGAAGAGGCGTGAACGGCGAGGAATTTCACTTTAACCAGGCAAACCTTTTGAGTAAACCAGACTCAAAAACCTTTCGTGACAGTTTCCTGTCAGGCAAAGCACTCATTGACATACGAATGTACTTGAAGCCGTCAGGTGCATCGCGCAATCACGGCACGGGCTTTCGTGTGCGTGAGCACGATTTGCCTAGCCTGTTTGGGCGCGTGGACAATTTGCTATAAGCGGAATCGCACTGCCGAGAGCAGGTGCTAGGTGATAGCCACCGATCTCGATGCCAGCTTCTACGAGTTGCTTCACAGCCTGTTGGCTTCGTTCGATTGCTGTCGGATCGACGTGAGGGTTGGCTTGGACGATTTCATCCAGTTGATTCTGTTGCATCGGGTCCTAAGCCTGTCGACGGTTGTTGCGTGGGGGGATTATGAGGCTTTTAGGGCGGTCCAGACTCGTTCGGGGGTGAACGGTAGATCGTTGATGGCGACACCGGTGGCGTTCAAGATGGCGTTTCGCACTGCTGGGGCCACTCCATCTTTGGGGATTTCGGCCACGGCCTTAGCACCGAAGGGGCCGCTGTCCTCCATGGTCTGCACCAGATAAACCACAGTCTCGGGCATTTCGTCGGCTCGGTAGATCTTGTAAGGGCCAAAAGACGGATTGACCATGCGTCCCTCATCGTCGAGCACGATCTCTTCGCAGTGGGCGTAACCGAGTGCTTGGATCATGCCGCCCTCCACCTGGCCTGAAGCGGTGACAGGGTTGATGGCCACGCCGCAGTCCACCGCCATCACCAGCTTGGTGACAGTGACCTGACCGGTATCAACATCCACCTCCACTTCAGCGAACTGCGCAGCGAAAGGCGGCGGACAGGCGGGTGACACATGTGAGGCGGTGCCCATGATCTGTTCTTGATCCTGCCAGTGCAACGAATCAAGAGCGATCTCCTCCATAGTGACCGAACGCCCGTCAGCCGCATAAGCACGGCGATCACGCAACTCAATGGTGCATGGTTCATCCACCTCAAGCAGCATCGCGGCTCTCGCTTTGAGCCGGTCGCGCACCACCTCCGCAGCCTGCAGCGCAGCCGTGCCAGAAATATAGGTAGTGGACGAGGCGTAAGCCCCGGTATCGAACGGGGTCATGTCGGTGTCGCTGGAATAAACCTTGATGTCATCAAGGGGCACACCCAGCACTTCAGCGGCGATCTGTCCGATTACGGTGTCAGCACCAGTGCCAAGATCAGTGGCGCCGATCAACATGTTGAACGAGCCGTCGTCGTTGAGCTTGATCGAGCAGCCCCCCATATCCAAAAACGGGATAGCGGTGCCATGCATACAGAAAGCGAACCCCAAGCCCCGCCGGATATTCGGTCGATCCGCTGGCACCTTCCAGGACTGATCATTGCGGCGATCCCAGTCGATTTCGCGCATGCCCTGAGCCACGCACTCCTCAATACCTGACGACATCACTTTCGGATACTCATCAAGTTCGCCTTCGGCCACAGCACGCTCGCCGAGATGCGGGGCAATATCCATTTCGTCGCCCACCTTCACCCAGCTACGGCGCTTGAACTCAATCGGGTCGACCTCCAAAGCCTGAGCGATGTCCTCCATATGAGCTTCGAGAGCGAACTCGGCTTGAGGTGCTCCGTAACCCCGATACGCCCCCGGCACTGGAATATTGGTGTAAACAACACGGCAGTCGAACCTCTTGGACGCAGCGTTATAGGAGGTAAGGCCTCGCAGCCCCGACACGATCTGCACGGTGAAACCGTGAGTGCCGTATGGGCCGGTGTTACCGATGATGTCCATGTCCTGAGCGAGCAGAGTGCCGTCGGCATCCACCGCAGTGCGGAACGTGATGGTCTGAGGATGGCGGGTGCGGCTGGCGTAGAACTCTTCAGCACGATCAAGCTCTAGACGCACCGGTCGGCGAGTGGCGATAGCAAGATGCGCCACAATGTCTTCGATCAGCATTTCTTGCTTGGCGCCGAAACCGCCGCCGATGCGAGGCTTGATGACGCGAATGTCTTTGACATCCATGCCGATCAACGGGGCCAGCATCCGGCGGGTATGGAACGGCACCTGGGTGGCGGTGCGCACCACCATGCGCTCATCAGAGTCAAGCCACGCCATCGAAATGTGAGGCTCTATCGGGCATTGCTGCACCTGATGCACCCTGAAGGTCTGCTCAAAGACATGAGGAGCGCCTGAGAAGTTGCCGTCCACATCGCCACGCTTGGCGGTGATGTGATGCACCAGATTGCGCTGCGGGTCACAGATATGGGTGGTGTCGTCCTCGTCGTGGATCTTCGGGGCTTCGGCGTCCATCGCGGAACGCTCATCAAACAGCGCTGGCAGCACTTCGTATTCCACTTCGATGAGCCGCAGCGCCTCCTCGGCGGCTTCGACGGTTTCGGCAGCCACAGCAGCCACACGATCACCGACATGGCGCACCCTGTCATCGAAACTGACCTGATCGTAGGGGTGAGGGTTGGGCCAACTCTGGCCGCCAGACGCGTATTTGACTCGTGGAGTGTTGTCGTAATGCAGCACAGCATGAACTCCAGGCAGCGCTCGAGCCTTCGAGTCGTTGATGCTGCGGATCTTGGCGTGGGCGTGAGGGCTGCGAAGCACTTTGGCGTAAAGCATTCCGCGAGGCTCAATGTCGTCGGTGAACGCCGGGTTGCCTTTGGCTAGACGCACTGCGTCAACTTTGATTTCGGGTTTGCCGACCACCGCCATGTTGGGCACTTCACGCGACGGAACCAGACGCGGCACCGCCACAGAAGCTTCGGGTGGCGAAGCCTGGGGATCATCGGGGTCAAACGCTGGTGCAGGGTTTCGACCGTCACTCAAAGGCGGGATTATCAACGGCGCGAAAGCTTCGACGCTGTCGCCTCGCAGCATGGCAGCAGCACGTTTGACGGCTTCGACCGGTTTCACGTATGCCGTTTCACGGTCGAGAATGCCCCCAAGCATGTCGCGGATCTCTGCTTCGGACGGATCGGGTTTCTCTTGCAGCAATGCGAGCGTGCCCAGGATCATGGCGCCAGCCGAGTAGCCCGACTGGAAAGCTCCAACTGCGGAGAAAGCGGCTTGTATGGGATGCAGTTCCGGCGAGACGTTGAGCGACTCAACAGTGGTGACACTATGACCATGGGCCGAAGCCGCGAGGATCACATCAGCTGAGGCGAGCCGACCGTCATAAAGGATCGCCGCTGCGCCGGTTTCACCGCTTTCAGAGCCGTAACGCACCGAGAACATCCCCAAGCGCCGCAAGGCTTCGCGCAGGGTGACATGCGCTTCAACGGACACCGTGGCTGGTGATCCGTTCAAGTCGAAGGTCACATCCATCGCCATCAGATCAACTCCTCGTTCACGCGGGCGGTCAAGGTGGCGGCCAGATGCAGGCGGTAGTCGCGGCTGCCCCGGAAGTCGCCGGTCGGTGCTAGGCCAGCGGTCGGGTGGCTGGGGTCAACCAGCACAGGATGATCGGCCACGCCAGTGAGAGCTAGCGACACGCCTGCTTCGCTGCTGCGGCCATATGCGGCGACTATCGGGATGTCGGCCGGGGTGCGTGCAGTGCTAGCCATGGCGGTGCGTCCCGTCGTTGCGACAGACACCGCAATGATCAACGCCCCCGGTGACAGACCGGACCTGAGCAACCCCGACAGGCTGCGACGCGATGTGCTGTCATCGTCGGCGGCGATCAGTTCCACTTCGGCATCATGCGCTAGAAGTCCGGCCAGCAGCAAGCTCTCGGGTGAGCCTTTGGCTATCAAGCCGCCCACCGTCGCCAGCGTCCGCAGTGTGGAAGGCTGCTCAGCGCGTGCCAGTTCACGTAGCGAGTCAGGTAGCAGTTCGCTGCGCCACACCGCTTCCAGCGTGGCGGTCGCGCCGACACGCACTCGCCCGCTGGCTTCTCCGGTTGTGATCTTGTCGAGTCCCAGCGCTTGCAAGTCAACCGCCTCTAGGTCGGAAGGGTCTCGATCGGCGTTGAGGGTAGTGCCGCCGCCTAACGCCACCCGGCGAGGCGAGCGCAGCAGTTCAAGAGCCTCCTCAATGGAGACAGGACGGTGATAGCCAGAAACTAAAGGCATAGGTGCGAACGCTAGCAAACATAAGGCAACCCCCGACCCGACTCGCATTCGCTCCGCTTCACTGCGTTCGCTGCGGGCATCGCCATCAGGGGCTCAGACGGCAGTCGCGCTCATAGCGTGCAGCTTGAAAATCATCCGCACAAAGTGGTGCTTGACGAGGTCCAGAGAGTGACTGAGCCATCCTAATTCAACAAGCACACGCTTTCAAACCGGCACAGCCCAGCAGATGCGTCTGCCTGATTGAGGCAGCGATGAGTAGGAGGGAGGGGGAGGGGGGTTAGTCGTTGTCTTTTATGGTGATGATGGCTTGTCCGTCAGCGATTTGTGCGCCTTGTGGGTTTGTGAGTTCTATCTGGAATGTTTCGGTGGGTTCTGGGGTGTTGTCGTCTGTGATGTGGATGATTCCGATGCTGAGGGTGGTGCCTGGACGG
>JAPYNU010000048.1 GCA_028283245.1 Candidatus Aldehydirespirator catecholifindens
TGATAACACCACTATCACCAGCACGGCCACAAATATCCGGCGAACCGCTAACCCGTATCGGCCCCGCCCGCGGCTAGCATCAAAAAGCAACGAAGCTGGCATCAACGACATCTTGACACGCCCTGAACGTTTGCAACCAACCCTATAACGCCCACAAACAACGGGGGGGGGGGGTCGCCAACGCGCCCAATGCGCCGCACGCCATAAATCATACACACCCACAAACACCATGTCAACTCGGCAGCAGAGCAGCCCACCCGAGAGCAGAATTTCCGCGACACGAGGCTCCTCATCAACAGCCCATCCAAACCAACCCGCATCTCAATCCCCAACACCGCCACCACCCCCGATCATTCAGATCTGAGCCATTCCTCGCGCGTGATTCCAGCCTGTCTCAGCACTCGAGCGAGCAGGTCCACTCCGATGTCGCTGCCGTGCGGGTTGGTAATGGTGACTTGATGTTCGTCCTTGACCATGTGTCATGGCGGCTGCCAGCAACGGGGCCGGACCAGCCCAGCCGCCTCAGCCGTCGGATGAGTTGCAGCCGTGATACGGGTGCTAGCCGTCGCTTCAAATGGTGGCAGCAGGGATAGTTTCGCTGATATGCGGCAAGTCGTATCCGCGTTCTATCCGCAGTTTGGCCCAGTCAAGCAGCACAGTGCGCATCTCGTTACGCGCTTTTTCAATCGTGAGGCCGAAGGCGAGCGCTCCAGGGGCTGCCGCGCATTCCGCCACGAACCCATCCGGGTCGTCAATGCGATCCACGGTGGTAAGTGCCCAGGCTGCTGTCGCCCAGCTTTCAATCTGTTGATCTTGTTGATCGGGCACTTTCATGGCCACAGGGTATCAGTCAGCGTAGAAACCACACGCATAGTCAACTCACTACCCCCTCACTACCGTCCCCTCACTACCGTCCCCTCACTACCGTCTTCGTAGTTGTTGACAGGCTTGTGTTAGCGGGGGTGGGAGATTCCGTTGCAGCCTCAGAGCAGCCCTAACAAGCGCCAACGAGCTTGCGATTCTGGCAAAATGATAAGCAACCAGAGGCTACGCTGATCGCTACACAGCCATCTAGCGGTGTAGTAGGGGAGAACCATCATCAACGACGATCGTTTCAACTATTTCACGAAGTCATCAACGAATACCTAAAGAGGATCAACTTTGGTGACGATTGGGCAACTGAGTTAGTGCTTCCTGTGACCGAACGACCTCTTTTGCGGGTCGTGCCAGAGGTTGCAGGAGGCGATGCTCTGTTCATGGAAGGCGGCGCTCCGCTATCGGCTGTCCGGTCGCGGGCTCAAGCGGGTGAACCCATCGACTCCATCGCAGCTGATTACGCCACACCAGCAGAAGACATAAGGGAAGCTCTCAGTGCCATCTGGCCCACGAAGGCAGCGGCCTAGTACAGACTCCATCGTCTTTTTCCTTGACCGAGGTTTAGGGCGTCATCTGATCGCTGCAGCTATTCGCGCTCGCGGTTACGAGGCGCTGCTGGTGGGGTGCAACCTAGGTGGCCGAAGGCCTGAAGTGGCCCTCCCCGAGGGCGAGATGCCTGTAGGTCATAATCTCGGTGATGGGATTGAGAGCGCAACTGCGCTGGATTCAGAGACGGCTACTTGGCGGTCGTCTCAGCGTCGACAGCGCCGACAGTAGCGCCAGCGCCGACAACACCGACAGCACGGGAACGGGCGGCTCTAGGAGCACTGGCTTATGGCGGATGGGACTTAGCGACCGTGCGCTTGGTGCGGTACTGATCGCGGTGATGGCCGCGGGTGTGGCTGCTGTGGTTGGGATAGTGCTGCTTTGGCCCACCGGCGAAGGCCGTGAAGCAGCCCGCCAGCAAGCCGACGATGTTGGTCTCGCCTACGACCGTCTAGGTGCCACAGTCGTAGAGGTCACCGACCGCTTATGCAGCTACTCAGCACCTGATAACCCGCAGTCTTGTCGTGTCATCACTGCACGCATCAACGAAGGCCCTGACGCTGGCCTAGTGATCGCTTTACCCGAGTTCAACTTGGATTATGACCGAGTTTCGATCCGTATAGAACCGGGCGACGAAGTGATCGTCGGACATCAAACCTCCAACGACTATTTCTTCTTTGTTGACCGTGACCGGCGCACTCCGCTGGTGTGGCTCGCAGGACTGTTCGCTGTGGTAGTGGTCGCGCTAGGGCGCTTGCGCGGGGTGCTGGCTCTGGTGGGGATGGCTGCCACGCTGGTGGTGTTGGTCGGTTTTGTGGCACCGTCGGTGCTCGACGGCAACGATCCAGTGCTGGTGTCTGTGGTAGCCGCTGCGGTGATTGCTTTCGTGAGCTTGTTCATCACCCACGGAGTGAATGCACAGACAACTGTGGCGCTTGCTGGCACTCTGATGTCGCTGGCTTTGACACTTGCCTTTTCGTGGCTCTTTTTTGGCGTGTCGGAGTTCACCGGCTTAGCGACTGAAGAAGGATTGACACTGCCTTTGGTGGCAGGCGATGTTGACCTAGCAGCGTTGTTACTTGGCGGTGCTGTCATCGGCGCGTTGGGCGCGTTAGATGATGTGACTGTCACTCAGGCGGCCACCGTGTCGGAGCTGCGGTTTCGTAGCCCTCAACTCACTCGGCGTGAACTGGTGGCATCAGGTATTCGGGTAGGGCGTGAACACATTGCGGCAACCGTCAACACGCTGCTTCTGGCGTATGCGGGAGCGGGTCTGCCGCTGTTGTTGCTGTTTGCGGTGTCGGATCAGTCGCTGTCTATGGTCGCTAACTCTGAGCTGATAGCTGTAGAGATTGTGCGAACGCTGTGCGGCTCGATCGGTTTGGTAGCTGCGGTGCCTGTAACCACAGTGCTGGCTTCACTTGTGAAAGTCACAAACGCGCATTCGGCTGCTGAGCCAGACACGGATTCGAGCGATGAGCCAGACACGGATCTGAGCGAAGAGGCAACCCCAGATTCGGCTGCTGGGCTAGACGGAGGTTCAGAAGCTGAGACGGCAGCAGATCGGGGTGATGCAGCAGATCGGGGTGACGCTGCACAGCAGCCGAGATGGGAGGACTTCGCTCCCGAGAACGACGATCCGAAATGGTAGAAAAGTCGGCGAAAACTTACGCGCAGAAAAGTTTTGTTCGGGCGATGCCTTCAGCCCGGCTGCCAGATCATCAACACCATCTGCACCACGAACAGGATCGAAAGCAGCGCTGAGCCCATTTCAGCGCGCCTACCTGCCGAAGCCGCAGAAGTGTCACCCGATGATGCTTCACCTTGGGCTTTGAGAGCCGGTCTGATCAGGCCGTGCAACACTCCTATCATCGCTACCCAGATCACGATGGCGGCGATCACCCAGCCATCAGAGACCGATATGGCGTCTTCAGACATTTCCACTAGGGCGATCCCGAGAAAGCCAGCGGCTATCAGCGCTGGCCCGTGAACGCGTCGAGCGTTGGCTGCCATGGACAACACCAGATGCCGATAACCGGATGTGTCGGCAGCAAGCATCTGGCGGCGCAGCAACGGATGCACAAACACTGGGGCTAGAGCCGCAACAACGGTGAGAATGTGCAGCAGTTCAACGATGTTGATGGCGGTAGTGCTAGCAGCAAACATTACGCCGCGACTGTAGCAGCGTCAGCATGACAAGCCAGAAGCTCTTCGGGGTCTGCGGTTGTGGCAGAGGTTGAGGCAGCGACTTCTAGCATGGAGGACGTGCCCGACAGCAGCACAGCCTCGGCTGAACCCGATCAAGTCGAGCGTTTGTTCAACCGCGCTGAACTCGCTGACCAGGCTGCGGTGCCGGGCTTCGTAGTAGATCTGGCAGTTGATGCTGGCCTTATAAGTCCTTCAAGTGGCTGCAGCGGTTCTAGCGGCTGCAGCGGTTCTAGCGGCTGCAGCGGCCCCGACGAAGTTTTTGGTGCTGACCATGTGGAGATGCTGACCGCAGCGCGAACTCTGATAGAAGCCGGTGTCGCCCTAGAAGAGATGGCTGCACTGGGTATGCGTCACGCCGCCAATGTCGAGAATCTCATTGATGACTCCATCGACATGCTTAAGCACAGCATCAATCGCAGCAGCCATGACAGCACCGAACTGATCGAAAGCGTCAACCGACTGATTCCAGTGGCGACGAAACTGGTGGCCGCTCATTTTGAGAAGACCCTGTTTGAGCGTGCTATGGCTCGCATCGGTGATGAGTCTGCATCCACTCCAAGTGTCGCAGGCACGGTGGTAGTGACGGCTCGTCGTGCCCGTGAGCGAATCGATCCTCTGGCTGCCTACCTCGCGGCGGCTAATGAACCGAATCGCAGCGTGTGGTTGCGACCCGGTGAGGGCATGGGCATAGGTGAGGGCATGGGCATAACCGCTCTAGGGGTGGTGGAGGAGATCAACCCAGTCGGCGTAGGTCGCTTCTCGGCAGCGTCGGCGGAGCGTGCTGTGTTAGCGGCACGCATTAAGCGTCATGGGCCGACCGACGCTCCTGCACCGGTCATAGTGGGAGGCTTCTCATTCGCACCCTCTGGTGCCATCAAAGCTCAAGCGCAGGAGTTGGGGTCGGGGCCGGTGTGGCAGGGCTTTGGCGATTGCCGGATAGTGCTACCGGAGGTGACCGTGCTTGACAAGCCCGACGGCACCTGGCTAATGGCAGCATCGCGGGTCGGATCAAACGACGATGAGTCAGCAACTTTGGAAGCGTTGCAGCGGCGACTTGATGAACTTGAGACCGCAGCTGCTGAGACCGCAGCTGCTGAGACCGCAGCTACAACCCCGGCATCAAACTCTTTCGAGCCGAACGAAACGGTAAACGCACCGACAAGTGCCACGAACGGCACAAGCAGTCGAGATGTTGAGGTATCAGGCCGAGATGTTGAGTCTGACCCCGCCGAAAGCGATGCATCTTTGCACTGTGCCGACAGATACAAGGCTTTGGTGCGTGAAGTGCTGGCAGCCGTTGAGCGCGGCGAACTCCGCAAAGCGGTGCTCGCTCGCGCAGTCCGAGTAGACCGTGACATTGACGTGGCCGGAGTGCTCAACCGGCTGGCCAACCGAAACCCAGCGTGTGCGACCTTCGCCTTCACCGTTGGACAGGCAACGTTTCTGGGATCCACCCCAGAGGAACTAGTCACGCTGCAAGGCTCACGCCTGAATGCTGTGGCTCTGGCTGGAACCGCACCCCGAGGCGGCAACCCCGCCGAAGACGAGTGCCTAGCTGCGGAACTGCTGGCATCGGCCAAGAATCGCTCTGAGCATCGCATCGTGGTGGAAGGCATTATTGATGCGCTTTCAAGTTTGGGGCTGCTGGTTCCGGCCCCGGCTGAGCCTGATCTGCTGCGCTTGAACCGAGTGCAGCATTTATGCACTGCAATCACCGCTGAAGTCAAAAGCCGCCGCACCGGTGCCAGCGACATGGACGTGCTACGAGCCGCTGGGGTGTTGCACCCGACACCGGCGGTGGGCGGGGCACCCACCGAAGCTGCCCTGGAGTTCATTGCGCTCAATGAGGGCTTTGACCGGGGTTGGTATTCGGCCCCTGTGGGCTGGTGTGATCTTGACGGCAACGGTGAACTGGGGGTGGCTTTGCGTTGCGCGCTGGCGAGGCCTAGGGTGCTGCATCTGTTCGCGGGAGCGGGCATCGTCGCTGGTTCGGATCCCGACGATGAACTCGCCGAGACAGTGATCAAGCTGCAAGCTTTCCTGGATGCTCTTGACTAGAGCTGGCAAGCGCACCGAACTATGAGCCCTTACAGCAGCTCTCACAGCAGCCCGTATGACACTGTGGCAGCGTTCGTAGCCCGGCTAGCTGATCTGGGTGTGAGAGATGCGGTAATCAGCCCGGGTTCGCGTTCCACGCCGCTGACCTTGTGCTTCGCGGCGGCGCCTCGGATCCGCACTTGGGTTCAGATTGATGAGCGCTCAGCAGGGTTTTTTGGGTTGGGTATCGGGCGTGCCTCGGGACGACCCGCAGTGCTGGTTTGCACCTCAGGCACGGCTGCGGCCAATTATCTGCCAGCGGTGGTGGAAGCTTCACATGGCGGGGTTCCCATGATCGTGTGCAGCGCTGACCGCCCCCCAGAGCTTCGGGGTTGGGGATCGCCACAGACCATCGATCAGGTGGGCATCTATGGATCGGCAGTGCGCTGGAGCGTTGACCTGCCAGTGCCGGGAGACCCCGGCGCAGAGCCCGAAACCGCTGCTAGTCTGGCTGAGCGAGCTGTTTCGACTGCAATGGGCTGTGATCCGGGGCCTGTGCATCTGAACTGGCCGTTGCGTGAGCCGCTTGAACCGGACGGGCCGTTGCAGCTGTCAGAACCGCAACCAGCGGACAGCTTCGAGGATTATCAAACGCCGCTTAGTGAGAAGCCACCCGCTGGGAAGCCGCTTGCTGAGGAGCCGCCCGCTGCTAAGCCGCCTGCTGGGATTTTGCCGGAGTTGGATCAACTAGCGCGCATTGTTGCGGAGTGTCCTCGTGGGGTGGTGGTCGCTGGACCGTGGCCCGGTGGGGGATTCGCAAAAGAACTGCAATGGGCTGAGCAGGCTCGGCGTTTTGCGGCTTGGGCTCAATGGCCTCTGATCGGTGAACCCGTCACCCATGTTCGCTCCGATTTGGAGCTGCGAAAAGGTCTCTCTGATCGTTGGCAGCGAAATGGGCAACAGACTCAACAAGATGAGTTTGGATGCGTGATCAGCACAGCGGAGAGTCTGCTAGCCGATGAGACTCTCGTTGAGGCACTGCGGCCGGATGCGGTGGTTCTGGTGGGTCGCACTGTCACAACCAAACCAGTAAGGCTCTGGCTGGAACGCACCAGGCCTCGCCATGTGGTGCTGATTGATCCCGAGAATCGCTGGGAACAGGCCGTGTTCCGCCTCACGGGCAATGTTCCCGCTTCAGTGGAGGCTCTAGCTGCGATCACTCAAGAGAAGCCACCCCCGAACCGCAGTCAACCCGGTGGCTGGCTTGACACTTGGTCACGCCTTGACCGGGCTGCACGACACGCCCTTGACACCGCCATCGACAGCAGTCCGGCGATGTTGTCGGCACAGACGGCGCGCGCTCTCATGGCCGCCATGCCAGCCGGTTCGGTGGTGCTGGCAGCCAATTCGCTGCCGATACGTGATCTTGACGGCTATGTGTTCGACAGCGGATCGGTCATTTGCAACGCCAATCGAGGCGCGGCTGGCATAGACGGCCTAGTCTCCACCGCGCTGGGGATCGCAGCAGCCGATCCTGCGAGGCCCGTGGCCCTCTACACCGGCGATCTTGCCTTGCTGCATGATCTGGCTGGCCTCACCGTCGCAGAGCGGCTGGGTCTGCACCTGATTGTGGTATGCGTGGACAACAACGGCGGGGGGATCTTCTCGATGCTGCCCGTGGCTCAACGAATCCCGCCACAGGATTTCGAGTACTTGTTCCGCACACCGCATGGGCTTGACTTCTGCGACCTTGACGACTTCGGCGGGATTTTTGCTCAGCAAGTATTGACTCCACAAGACTTGTCTGAGACAGTGCGCCACTGCATTGAGACGCGCTCGCCGAGAGTTGATCTGATAGTCGTGAAAGTTGACCGTGACGCTGATATGGCACAAAGGCGGGAACTGGCATCTGCGGCTCAGCAAGCCGCTCGTCAGGCTCTGGCTGAGCATGGCTGACAATCAGATGTCTCAGGCGACCCAAGCAACCCAAGCGACCCAGACGACGGCGGCTCGCCGGATACGAGCAGGCGGTGTGTCATTGGCGGTAACCGAACTTGGTGCCAGCGGTGGGGTGCCTGTGATGGTGCTGCATGGTTTCACAGGGTCGGCGCAGGCTATGGAACCTCTCACCGGTCGGCTTGCTGCTCGCCTGCAGGCCAGGTTGATATGCCCTGATCTGGTGGGGCACGGCCTTTCTGAGGCACCCGAAGACTTGACCCTCTACACGGTTGAGGCAATGGTCAAGCAGATCACTGATCTTGCCGACACGCTTGAGTGTGAGACGTTTCATCTGGTTGGTTATTCGATGGGGGGCCGAGTTGCGCTCACATTGGGATGCACCGAAGCGTCAAGGCTGCGTTCGCTGACGCTGATCGGCGCTTCGAGCGGCATAGCCGACACGGATCAGCGCATCAAACGTCAACAAGCCGACACGCAGCGGGCGCAGCGCCTCCTAGACGACTTCGAGGCTTTTGTTGATGAGTGGATGGCGCAGCCGTTATTCGCTTCGCAGGCTGCTTTGGGCGAAGAGCACTGTCGCGAGGCGCGCCAGCAGCGTTTGGCATCCAAACCGGAGGGTCTGGCTCGCAGCCTCATCGCAGCAGGCACGGGAGCAATGGTGCCGCTGGATGAGCAACTGGGGCGGTGCGAAGTTCCCACTCTGCTGGTGGTGGGCGCACACGACACCAAATTCTGTGCCATCGCCGAACAACTCAAAGCAGGGCTGTCGCGAGCTCAGATAACCCGCATTGCTTCAGCTGGTCACGCCGCTCATCTTGAACAACCCGACACCACCGCCACCGTGATAGAGCGTTTTATCGCCAGCACAGACACCAGCGCATCCAGCCGAGAGAACACACGAAGCGCCGCAGGCCAGCGATGAGCAGATCCGCCTTGCAGGTGACGCTGCATCCGTTTCGGCTGAAGTTGAAGAAACCGCTTGTAACCGGCGCAACACAAATTCGCCACAGGCAAGGCTTTTTGGTTGAGTTCAGCAGCGACGGGATCAGCGGCTGGGGTGAGGCCTCCCCGCTGCCGGGCTGGTCGCGCAGTGGTTTAGCCGAAACCGAGACAGCGTTGCACGGTGTCGCCGAAGAACTGGCTGTCACCGGTGAGTCTGGCCTTGAGGCACTGCTCAACGGTATGAGTGGATCACCGCATGCCAGAGCTGCTTTGGCGGGTGCTTGGTGGGATCTGCGGGCACGTCGTGCTGGTCAGACTCTGGCTGCGTATCTGATCACGGTCTTCAGCAGCACCGGTTCTGCACCGGTGTCTGTGCCGCAGTCTGGGTCGGTGTCTGTGCCGCAGGAGGTGAATGTGAATGCGCTCATTGCTGCGTCCACTCCGGCAGAAGTTGAGCAGGCTGTGCATGACGCGATTGGTGCCGGGTTCACGACCGTGAAACTGAAAGTCGCCGCCGCAAAGCCTGCTATAGATATCGAACGTATCAAAGTTGCTCGAACCGGACTAGGGACTGTCGGAGAACTGCGCCTAGATGCCAACGGTGCCTGGGATGAGGCGACCGCACTAGATGTCCTCAGGCAAGTGCAGCACTGTGACGTTGCTTACTGCGAAGAACCGGTTGCAGGGATTGATGCCCTAGCCGCCTTGTCGCAGCGCAGCCCAGTTGCGCTAGCCGCAGACGAATCCATCCGCAGCCGAGCCGACGCAGCACGAGCTTTGCAAGCAGGAATCGAGGTTCTGATCGTCAAGCCGCAGGCTCTCGGCGGCCCCGACATCGCTTTGGAGGTACTTGACTGCGTGCGGCAGGCAGATGCCCGCGCGACAGTGACTTCGTTTTTGGACTCAGCGGTAGGCCTCGCACATGCGTTGCAAGTAGCAGCCGTTGCAGACACCATCAACAGCCCTCAAGCCCACGGTCTATCCA
>JAPYNU010000049.1 GCA_028283245.1 Candidatus Aldehydirespirator catecholifindens
GTGCCTGCACAGTTGATTACTGATGTGCGTGGTTACGCAGCCGAAACTGGTAACGGTGACGCTCATGTGCTCCGCTGGAAGCGTGTGCTGCTCGCCTTCGGTGAAACCGTGCCAGGTTTTACTGGCACGCCGGTGTCTGTTGTTGAGGCGCAAGGTTTCGCTGATCAGTTCTGGAATGTGCGCTGGGATCCAGTCGTGGCTGCGTTGCAAGCACTACAAACAAGTCAACAACAACGATCACAACAGCAGCCGTCTAGCGACTTGGCACCACCCGCTGATCCAATACCTGATAACCCAGCACCACCCGCGGATCCAGTACCAGCAGATCCTGATCCTGTGCCAGCAGATCCAACACCACCGCTGCCGGTGTCTGAGTTGCCGGTGTTGTCGATAACTGACGGGTCTTTCACTGAAGGCAGCAGAGGCGGCTATTACATATTTTTTGTGACATTAAGCGAACCCCCCACCGGACCTGTGCAAGTTAGTTACCGTGTTGAAACCACCGGCACTGGTGTTGGTCACGCCACAGGTGACATTGATTATGTGGATGCGGGTTCGGCAATCCTTTTCCGGCCTGGTATCACCCGCAACGTCGGGTTAGTGATCATCAATGATGACACCGACAAAGAACCCGACGAAACCCTGCGGATCGTGCTCACAGACCCACAAAACGCCCAAATCGTTAACGGCGAAGCCATCGTCACCATCAAAGACAACGACTAACTCAACCCCCAACCGCCATGGCTCTTGTGAGCGCAGCCCGCAGCGTTTTCGAATTCCGCAGTCGCTGGCGGTGGGGTGTAGGGCGAGGAGCGGATATGTCGGCTGCCAGCTAGGAATTGTCGTAAGCGTTCAAACCGTTAGCCTGTCCATATGGAGACCTGTATTGAAGCTCGCGTCGTCTACTGGTTGCCACTATGAACTCCGGCAAATCCGAACTGCGCCTTGTCGTAGATAATCTTGGTCCAGTAGAGCACGCTAGCCTCTCACTTAAGCCTCTAACCGTGCTGATTGGCGGTAATAACACCGGCAAGACGTACCTCGCTCAGGCTCTGTACGCAGCCCGGCGAGCGGTTCGCGATAGTTACCGGATCCCCTCAGATCCTTTGACGATGCGAGAGCGCGCAACTCTTAACGATCTGATCCTGAATTCTGCAACTCGCGAGAATGATGAATTGAGGCCGGATTTCGCGCGACTGCTGTTCAGCCACTTGCCAGAGGATGTACAGGCCAAGACTTCTAGCTGGATTCACCAAGCGTTGACTGATGTGGGCCAATTGCTGGAAAGGCAGATGTGTGCAACCTTCGGGGTGTCCTCCATGAGCGAACTCCGCCGGTGGGATCAGCCATACGAAACAGCCGTTGAGTTGCGTCGCGTCCGACCGAACGGAGAAAGCGCCAGCCTTTGCGGCACGCGGGGGGCTTCAGTGCCCGAGTTGGCAGTTGACATGGAGATTGGCATCCATCCTTTACAAATTGACTCTGTTGCTATGTCGTTTGAGGATTCCTTATCGAACGAAGAAGAGGAGAGGATCAATATAAGAGCTTCTGCTGCTTTGAAAGCGGCTGCTTGGCATGAGTATCGCGGAACTGTTGGACTTCTCGGCGCCGCTCACTATTTGCCTGCAGGTCGATCAGGGCTACTCAATGCATGGACCGATGTTGTTCGTCTCAGGATGGAGTTGGAAAGGGAGAGCTGGGGTTTGCAGACGATCAGGAACCCAGCGTTAGACGGTGTTGCCTTGGACTTCATCTCGTCGCTTGCCGAACTTCTCGGCACCCGCCAAACTCGTCCAAGCTCCAAGAACTTGCTCTCTAGACGGCGGATGAGTCGTCGTCTGAAACCTGATGTACCAGCATCACTGAGTCTTCTGCGTCGGCTCATGTCTGGAGAGGTTTTTTCTGGGCCTGGTGACGACAATGTACCGACTCTTGAATATGCCCAAGAAGGGCATCGAATCGCTATCAGGCGCGCTTCTTCAATGGTGGCTGATCTAGCACCGTTGGCAATGTGGATCGATCGGATCTTGGAACCGGGAGACCTGCTGATAGTCGACGAGCCTGAGTCGCATCTGCATCCAAGAGCAATCAGGCTGATCGCGCGTGTCCTAGTCCGACTCGTCGGTGAGGGGGTAAGCGTTGTGTGTGCAACGCACAGTCCCGTGTTTTTGCACGAACTCTCAAACTGTCTTTTGCTGGACTCACACAAAAGCGTATCTCATCTAGACGGTTCTAGTGACTACGAGACCAGCGATTGCCTGAGCCTCAACGATATTTCGGTGAACCGGTTCTATCGCTCTGAACCTGCCAGTCCTGTGAGAGTTGATCAGGTTGACATCGAACCCGAGTGGGGTATCCCAGAAGATGAATATGTCGAAGTGGCCATGGAGCAGTCGGAACAAACCACGCGCCTTATAGATGCCTTGACATGATCGACGCTGAGAGCGTCTTTACGGTGCACAGTGCTTGCGGATGCCTGTTAACAAAGCGCCTTGTTATGGGTGCCGCTTCCTATTACCTCAATCATCAGAAGTGCAAACTGGTTGTGGCAGGTCTGCGGCTAGCTATTGACTGTGATCGTTGTAGCGCCTTCGGCCCCAACGATCCCCGACCTGATCTACTAGTTCTTCGGGATAGCAACGGTGCATGTGAGTGGATTGTCATAGAGATAAAGCACACCATGGATCGAGCAGCTATCAATCAAGTAGAGGCCGGGCTTCGTATTCTTGACCAAAGCCCGCTTTTTGCTGACTCGCGGGACTGCAACAGGCGTGTCTGTTCGCGTTTGTGCAAAGGGTGCGAACTCAAGAAGTTCAGCGCCTTCGTGAGCCCATACGATCAAAAGGAAAGCTGATAGCCCCCGAAATCAAGCGCTGTGGCAACACTAAAATCTAAAATAGGTGCTCATAACCCAAAAAAGGGTGGCTAGCAACCCTGCATGCAAAACCATCATGGATGGTCCCTTCCTAGGGCTGGATCTGCGCCGAAATCCAGTTTGTGTTGATGGAGTGGTGAACGCTCTAGCATTGGCGGAGTGCGTATCGGTGTTTTCCTGTTTGGCGGGGTCGAGTTCACGGACGCGGGCGCAGGCCCGCCCGCTGCTACCGACCGCCGTTTTGGTCACAAAGAAATATGGCGGGCCACCGAACAGATCATCGACTCCGCAGTGCTGTGCGACCGGCTGGGTTTCGACTCGTTCTGGCTGACCGAGCACCACTTTCAGTATGAAGGCTATGAGATCATCCCCAACGGAATCTTGCTGGGAGCGATCATGGCGGAGCGCACCGAGAAACTTCGCATCGGAATGGCGTTCAACATCGTGCCGCAGTGGCATCCGCTGCGGCTAGCCGAAGATTTCGCCACCCTGCACAACATTTCTGGGGGTCGCGGCATTCTCGGCGTGGGCCGCGGCACGGTGCCGCGCGAAGCCGAAACGTTGGGCACTCAGATCGGCAGCTTCGACAATCCCGATGCTGCGACCGCCGATGAGTTCAACCGCAAACAGTTCGATGAGGCCATGCAGGTGATCCGCCTAGCACTCGACAACGACACTTTCAGCTTCCACGGTGAGGTCTATGATTTCCCGCCCAAGGGCATACCTGACCGAGGCGATTTTGTGAAGGAACTGTCACTAGTGCCGCGTCCGCTCTATCCATATGAGATCTGGCAGGCAGTCACTTCTCCTCCTACTCTTGAGCGGGTGCCTCGCAGCGGTTGGGGAGGAGTTTTCTGGAACCTGCACCACTCCTTCATCAAGATGAACTGGGAGCGCTTCGCCGAAATATTCGCTGCTGAACATGGCCGTGAACTCGGGCGGGGCGAGCACCGGCAACTAGTGCTCAACGTCAGGGTGGCTGACAGCCACGAAAAGGCGATGGAAGCGATGCGCCCCGGCCACGACGAGTATTGGAAGTTCCTAGGCCCCTACGGTTGGAGCAAGGGTTATATGGGCACCGACGGCAAACCAGCACCGCCAGGGCTGATACCCACCCTTGAGCAGTCCGTCGCACAGAAGAGTTGCCTAGTGGGAACACCCACCGACGTGGCCGAGACGATCAACTGGTACGACGAGCAGATCGGTCTTGAGAACCTAGTTCTGTTTCCGGCAATGCCAGGAGACCCCTACGAAGACATCCAAGAGCAACTGCACCTGATCTCTGAAGAAGTACTTCCTCTGTTGAACTGACTTGTCTCACTGACTTGGTGCTAGCGCTACCAGCGCCGCAAGGCTCGGCGGACTCGTTCAGCGCCTGCTTCGCTAAAAGGCGTAGGCATTGACACGAAAGTCGTGCGACAACGACTATGGGCACTGAGCCGCAGCGTGCGCACGGTGGTCCGCTTGCCTGAGTCTCGACGACGCAGCCTGGTCCAGCGGTCATGCGGGCTTGTGGTGAACGCGCCGATTCGCCGGATGTTGGTCATGCCAGGTCGGAGACGGTGCTTATCGTTGAACACGAACGCCACGCCGGGCACCAGAACCCGCTCCAGCCAGCCCTTCAAAGACTCCGGCACGGTGAAGGCGATCGTCGGATAGCAAAAAAGCATGGCATCGGCGGCTTGCACCCTCCGTACCGAATCGGCTGTGTCCTCAGCGATCACTGGCTGCTCACCGTGATAGGCGGCTCGCTCAGCTTCTGACATCACCGCGTTGAAGCCATGTATTGCCAACACGTCCAGTTCATGACTCTTTGAACTCAGCACCTCGGAAGCCACATCCACGACGAGGTGATCTGCTTCGTCGGGGTCAAAGCCATCAAGCAGCAGCACCCTCACAATGACCCCTCCAACGACCACTTCAATGACACCCTCAATGACACTCGCATCAAGGCCTCCAAAGGCACTGTCACAGTAGCTTCACCCTGCACCGCACAGCTCTCACGTTAGAACCCGCAGGCACACTCGCACCACCACCACAGCAGGGACGGCAGATGGGCCTGTTGCCGACTTGTGAACCTGCGGTGACGCTACGGTAGTGTCGCAGTAGCGTCACGAACAGTTTTCGTCGGCGATTTTGCAAGCACGCTTAGCAGCCGCCAGTCAGAGTCATCACCGTCGAAAAGCGTTAAAGAAGGAGAGACGGAACAGTTGAAGACTGCGACCCAGAACGCCGCCGTTGCTTTTGACGACATCGGCATGACTTTCCCCGACGGGACAGAAGCGCTGCGCAATGTCACCCTGTCGATCAGCAAGGGCGAGTTCGTCACCATCGTCGGCCCTTCAGGCTGCGGCAAGTCAACCCTGTTGCGCATCGCTTCAGGCTTGCTTGAACCCACGGCGGGCACCGTTGAAGTCGACCGTCAACGCTTGGGATACGTTTTTCAGGATGCCACCCTGTTGCCGTGGCGAACCGTGCGCCAGAACATTGAGCTTCTGGCCGAACTGCACGGCATTGACGCTGCTGAACGCCACTCCCTTTCTGAGGCGGCGATCGAACTAGTTGGTCTGGTCGGCTTTGAGAACCACTACCCAAAGTCGCTGTCGGGCGGCATGAAGATGCGCACCTCCCTAGCACGCACTCTCACTTTGAAGCCGCCTTTGTTCCTGTTCGACGAGCCCTTCGGTGCAGTCGATGAGATCACCCGCGAGCACCTCAACGACGAAACCCAACTGCTTTTCAAATCTGAAGGCTTCGCCGGGCTGTTCATCACCCACTCAATCAGCGAAGCAGTATTTATGAGCACCAGCGTGCTGGTCATGTCGTCACGTCCAGGACGCCTTGTCGAACGCTTTGAGGTTCCGTTCAGTTACCCACGCAACCCTGATATCCGTTTCGAGCCAGACTTCGCCCTGCTAAGCGGCGAAATTTCAAAGGCACTGAGAGGTTCACACTCATGACCATGCAAGCATCCCCCGAATCCGAGACAAGAGAATCCGAGACAAGCACGCTTGTTGAGGCTCCCGAGGAAGCAGCCGATACGACTGCGCCCGAAGTAGATCAAGGCATGCCAGCTGTGGTGCCAGACGATGCACCCAAGGCTTACCGTCTCAAGTCGCGCCAACGCGAAGCGGTTGAGACGATCCTGCCGCCGCTGGCTTTGGGCGCAGCTCTCATAGGTCTTTGGTACTACATCGCTTACGGCGTCCTTGACGAAACGAGACGATTCCTGATGCGGCCACCGCATCAAGTGCTTGAGGTCGGTTTTCTCGACTCCGAGAACATCTCCGATCAACTCAACGCGCTGTGGTCAAGCACCCAGGTGGCTTTGATCGGGCTGCTCATCGCTATCTGTATCGGGATTTTCTTGGCGACGGTCATGAGCCAGGCCAAGATCGTTGAGCGGGCTGTGTTCCCGTTTATGGTGACTCTGCAGGCGATCCCGATTTTGGCGATTGTGCCGCTGATCGGTTTCTGGTGGGGCTATGGCCGCACTTCGCGACTAGTGGTTTGCGTCATCATCTCGCTTTTTCCCATCATCGTGAACACTTTGTTTGGTTTGCTGTCGGCCGAAAGAGCCATGCATGATCTGTTCACGCTGCACCGGGCCAATCGCTTGACGCGGCTTCGCAAGCTGATGTTCCCGGCTGCTCTGCCTGCGGTGTTCGCAGGTCTGCGGATCTCTGCTGGTCTGTCAGTAATCGGTGCGATTGTCGGCGATTTCTTCTTTGGGCGCGGTGAGGCTGGCATCGGCCAACTGCTTCGGCGTTATGCCAACAACCTCAACGGCGAAGAACTCCTCGCCTCGGTGATCCTGTCATCGGCGTTGGGCATTGTCGTGTTCTGGGTCTTTGGTTGGCTCCAAACCTTGATAATCGGCAAGTGGCACGATTCGCGCCAGGTCTGAGCCGCAAGCCTGAGCCACAAGCCTCAAGCCTGACTGAGCCTGAACCACAAACCCCTGAGCCGCAAGCCTGACTGAGCCTGAGCCGCAAGCCTGAGCACAGCGAACTCCAGCAGGAGTGGCACCGTTACGACGCGGCGAATTCGCATCTACTCACGTGCCCTCTTGGTGCTCGGTTGTTGGTGTGATGCGCTGGCTTAGCTAAGGGTGAGAGGCTGTGGTAACCTGAGCCGCGGGATAAGGGCGGTTTGTCGTCGCGTCGGCTTAGGCCGGTGCTGAAAGATTGCCTTTGATCTCGCAAGCAGTGAAAGCATCCGGCATCGGTCGGGTCAATCCCTGGGAGGAAAATATGAGAAAACGCAAGCATCTTGTTCGTTGGGCGGCGGTGCTGCTCGCTTTCGGGCTGATTGCCGCAGCATGTGGCGATGATGACGACGACGACGATGCAGGCAGCGCCACATCGTCAGAGCCTGCTGGGACGGGTACGGAGACTCCGGACGATGACTCAGACGGCGAAGAGATGGACGACGGCGAGATGATGCATCTTGGTGATGGGTCTTTGGGTGTTGTCACGGTTGAGTCGGGTGATGCGATTCAGATTCGTTCTTTGCAGCCCGGTTCATGGTTTTGATGTGGATCTTGGTGCGAGCCTTGATGATCTTTGTTCTAATGATGGTGGTCAGGCCGCGGCTCAGATCATTGTTGCGGATGAGGATGTGGTTGGCGTGTTGGGCACTTCGTGTTCTGGGGCGGCTGTGGCTGCTGCACCGTTGATCACCGATGCGGGGATGGTGTTGATTTCTGGTGGTAACACTTCGCCTGCGTTGACTTCGGATTTGGCGGGTAATGCTGGTCCGAATCATGTGCGTGGCTACTACCGCACCGCTCACAACGACTTGTATCAGGGTGAAGCGATGGCTAGGTTCGTGTTCAACGAACTGGAACTCTCCACTGCTGCGGCTATTCATGACGGCGATCCCTACACCCAGGGTCTAGCTCAAGCGTTCTCGGATGCTTATGAGGGACTAGGTGGCACCGTTACTGGGTTCACGGCTGTCAACAAAGAGGACACCGATATGGTGCCGGTGTTAACTGAACTCGCAACAGGCAGCCCTGAAGCTTTGTTCTTCCCGATTTTCCGGCCCGCAGGCGATTTCGTAGCTGAACAGGCACCTGGTGTGTCTGGTCTTGAAGACACTGTTCTGCTAGCCGCGGATGGTCTGTTGAACGCTAGCTATCTGCCGTTGCCGCAGACTCGTGGCATGTATTTCTCGGGTCCTGATCAGCGTTTCGGTGAGAACGTCAATGAAAGCACCGGCAAGACCGCTGCTGACTTCACAGAAACCTACCAAGCCGAATACGGTGAGGTTCCCTCTTCAGCGTTCTGGGCACATGGCTACGATGCCACCACCTTGCTGCTTGAAGCTATTAAGGCTGCTTCTTGGATTGAGGATGATCATTTGATGATCGACCGTCAAGGCGTGCGCGACTTTTTGTATGCACTGCGCGGTTATGAAGGCATTATCGGCACCATCAACTGCGACGACTTCGGTGA
>JAPYNU010000005.1 GCA_028283245.1 Candidatus Aldehydirespirator catecholifindens
TACCAACAAAAGGACTTTTCATGGATATTGAGTTTTGGATCGACCCGCTTTGACCTTGGTGTTGGGTGACGGCCCGTTGGGTCGTTGACGAGGTTCAACCGGCCAGAGACCTAAAAATCACTTGGCAGCCGATCAGCCTGCTGTTCAAAAACAACCCCGAGCCAGGATCTGATTATCACGAAAGGTCGTATTTCACTCTGCGGCTGCTGCGGGTGCTTGAGTCAGTACGCGCCGCCAAAGGTGACGACGCAGTGGAGCCGCTGTACTGGGAGTACTGCCGTCGCATCCACCACGATGAGAACACTGACTTCACGGCAGCCGAAGCCTTAGAGGCGGTCGGCTACGACACTGCCCATGCCGCCGCTTTCGACGACGACTCATGGGATGCCGGTATCCGTGAACGCATGGATCAGGGTCTGGCCTTATGCGGAGACGATGTGGGAACCCCGATAATCGCCTTCAAGGATCGCAACGGCGACAAGCAAGGATATTTCGGACCGGTCATCACCCGAGTGCCGCCCACCGAGGATTCTCTAGCAATGTGGGACGCTTTGGTGGCGATGATGAACGTGGCTGGCTTCTGGGAACTGAAACGCACCCGCACCGAGCGCCCCGAGTTCGGCCTCCGCCCATAAAACTCACCTCAAAGCACTACTTTAGATTATCATGATAATCTAAAGTAAATGTTTCAAAGATCACTGATCCTGCCGGAACCAGGAACAGAGACTTTCTTTCTGTGGGGGCCGCGGCAAGCGGGTAAGAGCACCCTGCTCAAGCAGCACTACCCCGACTCTGTCTGGGTTGATTTGCTAAAGGCGGACGAGTTTCGACGCTACGCCTCAAGCCCTGAGCGCCTGCGCGAGGAACTAGAGGCAGCAGGACCCGACCCCTCGCGTCAAGTGGTCATTGACGAGATCCAGAAGGTTCCGGCTTTGCTTAATGAGGTCCATTGGTTGATAGAGAACCGAGACCTGCGTTTCGCAATGTGCGGATCAAGCGCTCGCAATGTGCGGCGCGGTGCAGCGAACCTGCTCGGTGGGCGCGCTCTGCGCTACGAGTTGAGAGGCCTAACTGCAGGCGAGATCGGTGAAGATTTCAACCTCGACCGTCTGCTCAACCACGGCTATCTGCCATCAATTTACGAATCTGGGCAGCCTCGACACAGACTTGATGCCTATATCGCCGACTATCTGCGGGAGGAAGTAGCAGCCGAGGGTTTGGTACGGAACCTGCCAGCCTTCTCGGACTTCCTTGACACTGCAGCCCTGAGTGACGGCGATCCGGTCAATCACTCAAACATCGCCCGTGAGTGCGGTGTATCTGCACCGACGGTCAAGGCCTACTTCTCCATACTGACCGACACTCTGCTCGCCCGTTGGCTGCCACGCTGGCGAAAGCGAGCCAAGCGCCGCCTTGCAGGAGCCCCGAAGTTCTATTTTGATGATGTAGGTGTCGTGAACCGTTTGGCGAGACGCGGCGAACTGCTGCGTGGCTCGGACTCCTACGGTAAAGCGTTCGAGAACTGGATCTTTCACGAACTCTCTGCCTTCGTCGCCTACCGAGAACTGGACGAGCAGTTGACCTATTGGCGGCTACCGAGCGGCATTGAGGTGGACTTCATAGTGGGCGAAATGCGGCTGGCTATTGAGGCAAAGGCAACCGCCAAGATCACCGGCCAACACCTTAAGGGACTGCGCACCCTTGCCGAGGAGCATCCCGGCATTGACCGCCGCTTCGTGGTCTGCTTGGAGTCCCGACCTCGTTGCACCAGCGACAAAATTGACATTATCGGCGCAGAGGACTTCGCCCTGAAACTGTGGCGAGGTGACCTGCTCTAGAGGATCAAGCCGTCGTAACTGTAGCGAAACAGCCGTCGTAACTGTAGCGTGGAAGAGCCGGATCGGTCCTCGGATGCTTGATGCCGCCGTGTAGGCCGATTCGGTGAAGCCACTGTATCTAACGCAAATTAAGCGTTGCTAGGCAACCTGCTGAGAGCCCCGAGCTAGGGATTGCAGAAGTGGGACCAGATTCCCTCGGAGCGGGCGGGGCCAATGCCCGAGACCGCCTGGAGATCTGCTTGACTCGTGAACGGCTGAGCCTCTACTAGCCGAGCCGCAAGCACCTCACCGATACCTGAGATCGCCTCATAGTCAGCGGCGCTGCGGTCAGCGATCAAGCATCGCTCAGACGATTGAGTCGTTGAAGTCGGAGCAGGCTGGGATGGAGGTTGCGGTGCCGTCTCAAAGCTGAGCGACCCGTCTCCGCAACCGGCCAGCGTGTTGTTCAGGGCATCGGCTTCGGCCTGATCAACCGACAATCCCCAATCCGCCTTGACAGCTACGGATGTGAGCGCCATGAAACAGCGACCTGTCTCTGTGACCCGGTATCCGCCACCGCAAGCCGACGAAGACGATATGTCGGCATCTGACCACTCGAATATGTCGTCAGCGCCCTTCGACTGGTTAACACATGCACGCGATGCCACATGGTTAGCCGGATCCCGGCTGAAGCGCTGCTTCTGGCTCTGCGGCCAGTCCCAACCTCCTGATTCATGAGCCTCGCGCAGTGCTACCACATGGTCAACATTGCAGGTATCTATGGGAGTGCCCGTATAAGGATCAGACGAACCGACAGCGCCACGACACAAACCACTGTTGTGGGGGCCCCACTCTTCACGGTCGTAGCCAGCGTCGTACTCGGTGGCGACTGGAAGCGACACCGATGGAAGCTCTACTTGCGGTACAGACGCTTCGGGCAGCGATACTTGCGGCAGTGACGCTGTGGGCAGAGACGCTTCGGGCACAGACACGTCAGGAACCGTTACCTCTGTTAGTGCAGCGACAGGCTCAGGCTCGGTGGTGACGGTTGACTCAGGCGATACTGGCTCAACATCTGTTTCGATGTCAGATGACAGCGTCGTTTCGTCGGACTGACCAGAGTCAATACCTATGCCACAAGCTGCAGCAACTAGCAGCACTGGCACGATTCCCAGTTGGATGAGGCTTTTGCGGGCCCGCACGACATGAGTCTAGGCACAGTCCTCGCACGCTCTTACGACAAACACAATTCCGAGTTATTTAAGAACACCAGAGCTTGACACGTTGACGCTGGCTCTTGCACCATTGCTTTGCGAATGACGGCCTCAGATATGCAGCGGCTGCCAAGGTTCTGGATTCTACGGTTGGATGTTCTCTACCGGCTCGCCTCGCAGAGCAGCAAGGATTTTGGCGACAACCTGCACGGACACATCTCGTTGGGCTGCGCCGGTGCTGGCACCCAAATGCGGTGTGTGAACAACTCTGGGGTGGCCGATCAAAGGATGATCAACCGACGGGGGCTCGGGGTCATAAACATCAATGCCTAAACCACCGAGACGACCGTCGTCTAGAGCCTCACGGGCCGCGGCAGCGTCTATGAGGCTTCCACGAGCAGCGTTCACCACAATCGCTCCCGGTTTGATAACCGCCAGCGCAGCCGCATCAAGTAACGCCGAGCCGTCGGTTTGGGCGACTGCATGGAGACTCACAAAATCCGACGCGGCGAGCAACTCGTTGAGTTCCACCATTGAAGCACCGTGCTCTCGGGCAGTTTCGGGAGCGATATACGGATCGGTGGCAAGAACTGCCATCTCAAAAGCCAACGCCCGACGTCCCACAGCTCGTCCGATGCGACCGAAGCCGACTAGGCCAAGAGTGGCACCAGCTAGTTGCACGCCCGTGAACTGTTTACGATCCCATTCGCCTGCTGCGAGCGAGTTATGCGATTCGGTGACCCGACGTGCAGTGGCCAACATCAACGCGAAAGCGTGCTCGGCCGCTGCCAGCGTGTTGGCTTCGGGCGTGTTAACAACAGCGATTCCTCGCTGCTCGGCAGCGTGCAAGTCGATATTGTCGGTGCCCACCCCGGCACGGCCGATGACTTTCAGGTTCGGCCCTGCTGCGATCATCTCGGCATCAACTTGAGTGCCGCTGCGCACTATCAGCCCAGAGGAATCTTGCAACAAGTCCAACAACTCTGCGCGGCTGTGACCTTCCGCGAAAACCGCTTCTATGTCGATAGCGCTGTTCAGGTGTTCCGCTCCAGCGGTGCCGAGTGGCTCAGCTACTAGCACTGTGTGTAGTTGATGCATCGCAGTCGCCTTTCCTGTCAGATGACTTCTGGCTAAGTGAGGCTGCCGCCAAGGCTGCGCCCCTAGCTGGGACGTGATCTGCGGTCAGGCATCAACTCTACGAGCGCATGATCGTAGAATGTCTTCAGCCACATCATCCCATAAGTCTTCAGGCTCTTCGTCAAGGTCGCTCGGGTTAGGGTCGGCACGAAGCGCTTTATCAAGGCTTTGGAACTGTTTCAAGGTCAACGCAGCACGCAACCCATCGAAAGAACACTCGCACAGCACCCGAGCTTCGGCTGCGGTGAGGGTCTCGGTGTTCGCTTCCATGCATGACAGCATGAAGTTGTGTTCTACCGCTGAGCGAGCTGCGAACTCTTCGGACTCGAAACGATCATCTTGCTCGGCCTGTTCCCAGGTTTCGGGGTCGGCGCTGTTTCCGCAGGCGGACAAGGCGAGTATTGACACCGTAGCGAGGATCCAGATAGGACGAAAGCGACGGCTCATCACGAACTTGAGGCTAGCGGCTGATGCCAGACGAACTTAGTCGCAGACTCAAAGAGCGCTTTGCGCTTGAGGCCAAGGTGGGGTTGCTAGCTATCTGTGGCTGATGGTGAGGGTGGCAGGTTTAGGCAACGCCAGCGAGTTGTTGAGTCCGTGCAAAGATCGCATCAAGCATGTCTTCGCTCAGCCGTCCAGTGAAAGTATTCTGCTGGCTCGGGTGATAGCTGCACAGAAGTGTCCAGCCCTGCTCTAGCACAGCTTCTGCGCCGTGCCCGAAACGAGGTCGAGGCCCGGTGCCCAACTCACGCCACACTGCCTGCTGCGCGAAACCGCCGAGCACCACAACAACTCGAAGCGCTTCAAGTGCTTGCAGTTCACGCCGCAGGAACCCCACACAAGCGTCACGTTCGGCTGGTGTCGGCTTGTTGGCTGGCGGAGCACATTTCACAACCGAGGTCACCCAGGCACTTTTGAGCGCTAGGCCGTCTTTGGTGTCAGTCGATTCGGCTTGGTTGGCGTAACCGGCACGGTGCATAGCTCTATACAACCAGTCCCCAGAACGGTCGCCGGTGAACATCCGGCCGGTGCGGTTCGCGCCGTGAGCAGCAGGTGCCAAGCCCACCACCAGCAGATGAGCTTGTGGATCACCAAAACCGGGCACGCCCCGAGCCCAATAATGCTCGTCTCGGTAGGCAGCACGCTTCTCATGACCGATTCGTTCACGCCACTCAACAAGTCGAGAGCAACGACGACAATCACCCACTTCGGCCGCCACCACCGCCAAGTCATCACCCAAGTTGACCGACTCCACAACTGATCAGGCTACGTTGTTGGTGCTTATGAACCTGAAATCCAAACCGGCAGGGGCAACCAAGTCGGGCAAGGCTGCGGAGCGCTCTTCGGCGACGGTGGTGATATTCGTGCGCCACGGACGAACCCCTACCACCGGCGCAGTGCTGCCAGGGCGAGCGCCTGGGTTGCATCTCTCGCCTGAAGGCACCGCCCAAGCCCGCAACACTGCTCAACGCCTAGGGGCTCTGGGACGCGTCAAAGCGATCTATGCATCGCCGATGGAGCGCACACTGGAAACCGCGGCACCCATCGCCAAAGCCTGCGGGCTACGGGTGCGGCGCAACCCAGGTTTGATCGAATGCGACTTTGGACGTTGGACCGGCCGCAAGTTGCATCATCTGCGACGCCGCAAAGAGTGGACTGCTGTGCAGAATCATCCCAGCGGGTTCCGCTTCCCCGGCGGTGAATCCTTCGCCGAGATGCAAGCTCGTGCTCTTGAGGCTGTGTCTGGCATCTGTGCCCACCACCCGGGCGAGATCGTGGTAGCTGTTTCGCATGCTGATGTGATCAAAGCCATCGCGGCTGCGGCGGCGGGCACGCCACTGGACCTGTTCCAGCGGATAGTGATCTCGCCGTGCTCTTTGACCGTGATTGCCTACAGCACCTCGGGGCCGACACTGTTGTCACTCAACAACACCGGTGACGACCTTTCCGCGCTGGGCAGCATCTAGCCTTACAACAAACCAACAAGCCACGACACAACAAGCCCCGACGCAACAATGACGACACTGATGACACTGATGACACCATGAACAAGTCTTTTGATTTCACGACAGTTGACATGATCACAGTGGGCACGCTCGGCCCAAAAGGCCAACGCGTCTTTTATTTGCAATGCCTTGCTGAGGGGGAACTGGTTTCGCTCAAGTTCGAGAAGGCGCAGGCAGCGGCCATGGCCGAATACTTGGAGCGGGTACTGAACGAGATGCCTGCCCACGACGAGAGCGGTCCACCGTTAGACCTTGACATGCGTGAGCCAGTGATTGAGGCTTGGACCATCGGTTCCATGGGGATCGCCTTTGACCAAGAGGAAGGTCGGCTGCTTCTAGTGGCAGAAGAGCTTCAAGAAGATCCCGATGCCGGTGGTGCCTCAGCGCGGTTCATGCTGACTGTTCCCCAAGTCAAAGCTCTGGTGCAGCGTGCCGGAGCGATCGTGGCTGCAGGCCGGCCGCCGTGCCGCTACTGCCTGCGACCACTGGAGCCCGCTAACGGAGACTGGTGTCCGTGTCACAACTAGCCCCGTCAGGCGATGCCGTAACGGCGCTTTAGGCCATGGTGGATGCCAGCGACACAGCAGCAGCCCAGACTCAACAATCACAGGATCAGGCTCAGCCAGCTCAGGAGCTATCCGAAGAGGAGAGCCGATCACCGATTCGTGACCGTCCCCCCATCGCAAGTGAGCGTGCTCTCAGTCTGCTCAACTGTGGCGAAGTGGATCTGCTGGGCCGCATGCCCTACAGCTCTAACGCAACCTTCTTGGTGGACATCGCTCACACCGGTCTTGAGGCTCAAGCCATATACAAGCCGGTGCGCGGTGAGCGACCACTCTGGGATTTCCCTTCGGGTTTAGCTCACCGCGAAGCCGGAGCCTTCTGCATGGCTTCAGCGCTGGGGTGGGATGTGGTGCCTCCAACTTTGGTGCGCGAAGACTTGCCGTTCGGTGAAGGGTCGCTGCAGTTGTTTATGCCAGCGCATTTTGAAGAGCACTATTTCACTTTGGTGCAACAGCAGCGGTTCCACGCCGAGCTTCACCAGATCTGCGCCTTGGACTTCGTCATCAACAACACCGACCGCAAATCGGGTCACTGCCTGCTTGGCACTGACGGCAGCATTTGGGCTATTGACAACGGCTTGTCTTTTCATGCTCAGTTCAAGTTGCGCACCGTGATCTGGGATTTCGCTGGCGAGCCGCTGCCTGAGAGTCTGACTCAGAGCCTTGACAAGATGCTCAGCGATGGCCTGCCCGAGGTGTTATGTGCGAGGCTCACGTCATTTGAGCGTGATGCCACTCTGGCGCGCGTCCAAGCACTGCTGACAGCAGGCCGATTCCCTGACGGCAACGGCGATCATCGCTGGCCTTGGCCGCTGATCTAAGCACAGATACAGGCCGCAGCGGCCTAAAGCAGGCCACAAAGCCTGCAGAAAATAAGAGCCTTGAAGGCCGGATCAGCGGTTGGCGAGAGCTTCGCTGAGCTTGGGCATCACCTTGTGAACATCACCCACCACGCCAAGGTCAGCCACCGCAAAAATCGCCGCTTCAGGGTCTTTGTTGATGGCGATGATGTTCTTGGCACCTTTCATCCCAACCAGATGCTGGGTAGCGCCAGAAATGCCGCAAGCAATATAGATGCCGGGTTTGACAACTTTGCCGGTCTGCCCGACCTGATAGCTGTACGGCACCCAGCCAGCGTCGACAATCGCCCGGCTTGCGCCGGGTGCAGCCCCCAGTCGCTGAGCCAGATCCTCAACCAAAGCGAAAGCGTCCGCAGAGCCAAGACCTCGGCCTCCCGCAACGACAATATCGGCTTCGTCAAGCTTGGGGCCTTCGGATTCTTCGGTGAAACGCTCCTTCACGACTGCTGTACCAGCGGAACCCAGATCAGGCACGCCCAGTTCATGCACTTCAGCGGGTGCGCCCTCCACTGGTGAAGCCTCAAACGATTTGGGTCGCACCAGCCAGATATCCGGTTGACCGTTGGTAAAACCGGCAGTGACGTTGATGGTGCCCCCAAACACTGGTTCCACACCCACGAGTCGGTCACCGTCAATACGCAGTTCGACCACGTTCGACAACACACCTGCGTCAAGCTTCACCGACAAGCGTGCAGCCACGTCGCGCCCGTCGTAGGTGGTGCCAAGCAGGAAAGCATCAGGAGCTTCCACCCTCCCAGAGTTGATCGCTTCAGCCACCGCCGATGCAACCGCAACGCCTTGCATGGCCCCGTCAAGGTCTCCAGTGGCGTAAACCGCGCTAGCTCCGTGGGCACCGAGTTCAGCGGCGACGGCTGAACCATCCGCGCCTATGAACACTTCCACAGTGTCGGTGAGTTCGCGTGCCGCGGCCAGCATCTCCAAAGTGATCGTGGCTAAGCCGTCAGCGCCAGCTTCGCCAAAAACCCAGATCTTCTTAAGCTTCATGCTCTGCGCCTCCTATATCGCTTTGAGTTCTTGGAGGAAAGCCACGATGCGTTCATGAGCGTCGCCTTCGTCGGTTATCACTTCGCCCGCGGTCCGTGCTGGCGCTTCGGTGATCTCGCTGATCGCCTGACCAGCCCCAGCCCAGCCGACCTGTTCGGCGCTGAGTCCGAGATCAGCGATTCTTAGCTGCTCTAGCGGCTTGTTCTTGGCTTGCATGATCCCTTTGAATGATGGATATCTGGGCTCAACCACACCCGCAGTGACTGACACAACCGCTGGCAGCGGGCACTCCACAAGTTCCGCACCAGCTTCGGTCTGGCGTCGCACAGTGGCGACCCCGTCTTGGACTGAGACTTCCTTCGCGAAAGTCACCGAGGGCAGGCTCATCAGTTCCGCTACTTGAGCGGGCACTACGCCGGTATATCCATCGCTTGATTCGGTGGCGGCCAGCACCAGATCAGGCTCGGCTTTGGCGACAGCCGCAGCAAGCACTCGGGCGGTTCCCAGGGCATCGCTGCCAGCTAGCGCTTCGTCGCTGATCAGCGCCGCCGAATCAGCTCCCATAGCTAGTGCGGTGCGCAAACCGTTGACTTCGTCGTTGGGTGCCATCGACACTAGATGCACCGATCCCCCACCGGCGTTGTCCACCAGTTGAAGAGCCATCTCAACACCGTAGGAGTCGGACTCGTCGAGTATCAGCTTGACATCACGCCGCAGCGTCTTGGTTTGGGGATCAAGAGCACCTGGGTCGGCGGGATCAGGAATCTGCTTAACACAGACAGCAACCTTCATAGCTGTCAAGTTTGCCAGCATCGCAACAGAAACGAACCTTGCTGCGCGGTGGATGAGACACAAGATGCTGACGCTTGCTGCTAGAGCACACACACAGAGAGAGCGAGAGCACAGAGAGAGCACCGCGTGAGTAGGTGCGCGCGAGTGGATGTGATCGACCGCTGAACAGTCATAAAGTCACGCGAGGGATTTTGACACGACAAACTGGCAGCGATGAGAGTGCTGCTTCTGGTGAACTCCGCTGCATCGTCGGTGACGGCGCGCAGCCGTGTAGTGATCCACAAGGCGCTGTCGGCTGACCATCAGGTAGAACTGTCAGAGACCGCTCGTCGTGGCCACGCAACCCGTCTGGCCCGCTCGGCCGCTTCTGAAGGGTTTGACGTGGTGGTGGTGCTTGGCGGTGACGGCACGCTTAATGAGGCCGCCAACGGACTGGCTGGCACAGACACCGCTCTGGCGGCTCTTCCAGGGGGAAGCACCAACGTCTTTGCTCGCATTATCGGCTTGCCCGACGATCCCGTTGATGCAGCCGGGCAGTTGCTTGATGCCTTGGAGCGCGGCGCTGTAACCCGGATCGGGCTCGGCGCAGTGGATGGTCGTTATTTTTTGTTTCACTGCGGCATCGGTTTCGACGCAGCCATCGTAGAACTGGTAGAAAGCCGCGGCCCCTTGAAACGCTGGGCTGGTCATCCACTGTTCATTTATGCAACGGCTAGGACTTGGATGCAACGGACACAGCGTCGCCGGACACCGATGCAGGTGCTTGACGCTGACGGTGAAACCCTCGCCAAGGGACTGTTCACGATCGTGCTCAACGCCAACCCTTACACCTATCTGGGCGGGCGCGGCTTCGACCTGATACCTAGTCTTGACCTAAAGAATGAGCCTCTGGTGGCTGTGACGTTTCCGTCGCTGTCCCTGAGACGCCTGTTGCCGGTAGGCATCAGAGCACTGCGTTCGGGTGATGTTCGTCAACTGTCGGCGGTGAAAGTGCTGGAGGGTCTCAGCGACTTGACAGTGACCGCTGATCCACCGATTGAGTATCAAACAGACGGCGATCATCTCGGTGCTGCGCCCCGTTTGAGGATTCGCTGGGCACCCAAAGCCCTACGCCTAGTACTGCCATAGCTGTTTACTGCGCTGTGTCGGAGTTCTAGGCGATCTCGACGGAGTGGGAGTCGACGACGGTGCGGGCTGTGTCGGGGACGTCGGTGATCAAACCGTCGATCCCCATGTCCAGCAGTTCTTTCATGCGTTCGGCGTTGTTGATGGTCCAAGCGTTGACGATCAAGCCAGCGTCATGGGCGCTACGCACGAAAGTTGAGTCGCACATTGCGTCGAAGGCATGCACTGCCGCCATCTCGTGGGCGCAGGCTCGCTCTATGGCCTGCTGAGGTGGCACGATCCCGCAGATCAAACCTGTCGAGATTGAAGGGGCCACAACTCGAACCGCTTGCACTGCAGCCACGTTGAACGACGAGACCACCGCTCGATCAGGCCCTAGATAAGCCGCTATCAGTCCTGCCACAGCGTCAGCCACCAGATTCTCGCTGTCGTAGTCTGGATCGTCAGGCAAGTTCTTGATTTCGATATGCACCCCCACGCCGTCGCAGGCTTCCAAAGCCTCGGCCAGACTGGGCACATAACCAGGCAGATCATCAGCGCTCATGTGACCAATGCGACGCCCGTCTTCGAGGTGGGCATCATGATGGACCACCGCCACACCATCGGCCGTGCGGCGCACGTCAAGCTCTATCCAGTCAGCACCAAACTCTTTAGCTAGCCGGAATGCTTGCAATGTGTTTTCCGGCGCAGCAACGCTGGCCCCTCGATGCGCTATCACTGCTGCCATATGTGCAGTCTTACACACCGCCACCGGTGAATACGCGCCGCAGCAATCTGGTAGCGCTACCGTGGCACTGCTCGGTTACGGCACTGCAATGCTTAACACCTACCCCCCACCAAAGACTGGCACGAAGCTGCTTGCGCTGGGTTTGGTGATATCTCTGGGTCTGATTACGACGATCTCAGCACCGCTACCCGCCTTTGGTGCCCAAACCACAGCCGCCACAACTCTTGACCACCAGAAGATTGGCGATTGGCCTCGCTACACATTGCCTGTTCACTGCCCGGCGTTGTTCACCAAAGCTTTCCGTGACCAGCTCACAGCTGCATATCGGGGTACCCGCTTCACTGCCGCTGTGCATGATCACCGCAGCGGCTGCCGTTATCACCTCAATCCAGGGTTGCAGATCACTACAGCCAGCGTGATCAAAGCGCAAGTGCTCGCTGGCGTGCTGCTATCAGCTCAGCAGGCCAAGCGCCTAGTCACCACGAGGGAAGGCAACGACATTCGCCTGATGATGCATTACAGCCACAACCGGCCTCCTACCTCAAGGCTGTATCAGCAGTTGGGCAGCGCTGAAGGCATGGAAGAACTCGACCAGCTTTTTGGGATCGCTGGCACGACCCATTCAGCCTGGTATGGCCGAAGCTTGTCAACAGCCGAAGACCGCACCCGGCTCGTGGAGCAACTGCTGATCGGTGGAGGACCACTCAACCAGCGATCGGTTCACACAGCCTGGCGTTGGATGTCGAACGTGAGCGTGGCCCAAAGCTGGGGCATAACCGCAGGACTGCCTCACGGCTACCGGGCCGCCTTGAAGAACGGCTTCTACCCGACATCGGGTGCTGGCTGGCGGCTGGGCACCACCGGGGTGATACGCGACCGCAACGGCGGCGCTTACGCCGTTACCGTAATGACCGACAACAATCCCAGCGAATCTGCGGGCATTGCGCTTGTTGAGCAGATCACCCGACGCATCAACTCTAGGCTCGCTGGCGGGATGCCTGAGTTGCGGCCTGTGGATCAACTTACTTGCATCCAAACCGAGCGCAGCACCTCTTGGCATGAAGCCGCTCAACTGCTCGGCGGGGTGGACACAGCCAGGCTGAAACTGCTTAACGGCGGCGAGGAAGCGACGTTAGCGGGCCAGAGAATCTGCTGGGACAGCTAAGCGGTGACTAGGCAGTTACCGTGCGGCGTGGCACTGTGACGTAGTGGTGGCGGTCTCCGTCTTCCGCTACCAGAAAGTGACTAGGCAGTAACCGGACGGCGCGGCACTGTGATCTCTATCACCGTGCCGCGAGGCGGATCAGTCGAAGCTGCTTTGATTGTGACCGATCCGCCCAAGTCATGCACCACGAAAGTGCGCACGATGGTGAGGCCGAGACCAGCGTCACGATCCATCAGGAAGCCGTCTTTTACTCCCGGGCCATCGTCGGTGACGCTCAAGGTCAGCGTCGTAGCCGAACGATTCAAACGAACTTTCACCAGCCCTTCAGGGCCTGGGGGCGACATCGCATGCTGGAAGGCGTTCTGCACCAGCTCCACCAGCACAACCGCCAACGGCATCGCGGTCTCGCCATCAATCTCGCCGACGGTTCCCTCTACCTGAATCTTCAACGGGCGTTCCGCAGATGTGTGACCCTTCTCGACGAGCCTCAGCAGAGGTGCCACCACCTCATCAAAATTCAAATCAGCGCCTGTGTCAATAGCCAGATGCTCATGCACCATGGCGATCGAAGAGATCCGCCTAGCGGAACTCTCAACGGCGATCTTCGCTTCGTTGCTGTCTAAGCGACGAGCCTGCAACTGCAGCAGCGAGCTAACCGTCTGAAGATTGTTCTTCACCCGATGATGGATCTCACGGATGGTGGCATCTTTTGACACCAGCAGACGATCATGCTGTCGCAGTTCCGACACATCACGCAGCATCGCAATAGCCCCAGTGCTTCGGTCGTCGGCCACCATGGGATACGACCGAAGCACAACCACAATCATCGAGCCTGAAGTCAGCTCAGTCACCGTCGAGAACCGGCGCCAGAACGAGCGCCGAATGGCTGTGTCGTCAAGGCCCAGATCGCTGAGGCTGTGGCCCGGAACCAGATGCATCACGCCTAGGCGGTGCAGAGCGCTGCGAGCGTTGGGGGAGGCGTAGCTGACTCTGCCTTCGCGGTCGAGCACCAGCACCCCGTCACCTACGCGAGGTTCACGGAATTCGCCCACCCGCTCCATGCGGCTGTAGGGAAACACCCCTTCTGCGATCATCTGAGCGAAACGCCCGTAGAGATTGCGGTAGACGGTTTCCAGCGGATTCTCGTGACGGATCGGGGCGGGGGCGGCTTCACGAGCGAGCACAGCCACCGGCACTCCGTCGCAGCGCACAGGCACATAGTCAATGACACGACGGCGTTCGCCTAATGAGATAGATGCTTCTTCTTGCACCACCATGTCGCCGCGTGGGCCTTCACGCGGATCGGCTGCGGCACCGATCTCGACTATTTCTGCTGTGTCGGAGATCTCCGATTCGCCACCTTCGCCGGTGGCGATGGCATGACTTAGCCAGTTTGCGTTCTGGCCGTAGGTGACAGTGCCGACTGGGTCAACTGCGTGAACTGTTGGGCCGGTGTTGGCTCGCGCATGAGCCAACACCACGAAACCGCTGCCAGAACTAGGCGATGCATCGCTGGAGAGCTTTGTGGCAGCTTCAGGCGTTCTGGGATCGACTGCTGCTGGATCAATTGCTACTGGATCGACTGCTGAAGAGTCGACTGTTGAGGGATCGAAGCCGTTGATACAGGGCGCATACAGCAGCAGATCTCCGAAGGAAAGATCAGCCAGCGGTGCCCATGCTGCCACCAGTTGATGCAGATGATCAATGGCACGCTCATCAAGATTGGTGCCAGCTTCGGCAATCTCTCCGAGGCCTACCATCGCTCATACCGTCCGATGCTCAAACCGGTCAACTGGCCGTCGCAGCCGTCTGTCGGTGCCGCTGGCCCTTTAGCCGAAGCCGATCGGGTTGGAGTCAGAAGGCCCCAGTTCCACATGGGTGATACGTGACGACGCCAACGCAATTTCGCGGCCTTTGTCGTCGGTCAACCAAAGCACTGCTGCTTTGCCGCGTAAAGCGCCTTCCACCGATGTTTTGACCTGCTCACGGTCGGTGCTTTCGGGAAGGTTGACGGTAATGGGTTGAGGATTGTCGGCGATGCCGATGCGAAGTTCCATTCTTCTCCTTTAGGCGTTCGTAGGCGTTCTTGAGTGTGCTGCTAGTCAACCAGATGGTCTTGTTAGACAGTGCGAGATTTTTTAGACGATCTTGAGTTCGCGGTGAGTGCGCTTGGTGGGTCCGTGAGCTTGCACCCATGATGCCATCTCAGCGAAAACGGTGGAGGCTTCAGAATCTGGGTCCACCGCCATTATGGGTCTGCCTTGGTCGCTGCCTTCACGCAGCGGTACGGTCAAGGGCACCTGACCGATCAGTTCTACATCCAGGGTGCGTGCCAGTTCAGCACCGCCGCCAGCACCGAAAAGGTGGTAGCGCTTGTTGTCGTCGCCGGTGAACCACGACATGTTCTCGATCACGGCGCGCACTTTAATGTTGACTTTCGAGAACATGAACGCAGAGCGTTGCGCTACCCGCTGTGCGGCAGGGTTAGGGGTGGTCACCACATATGCCTCAGCTCGCGGCAGAAACTGCGAAAGCGACAACGAAATATCGCCGGTGCCGGGAGGTAGATCTACCAGCAGATACTCCGGGTCATCCCAGAACACATCGGTGAGAAACTGCTCAAGGGCTTTGTGCAGCATCGGACCTCGCCAGATCACCGGCTGATCCTCCTGAGCGAAGAAGCCCATGGATATGCAGCGAACGCCATGGACTTCTGGTGGGATGATCATGTCGTCAATCACGACGGGGGCTCGATCAACTCCCAGCATCCGCGGTATCGAAAAGCCCCAGACATCAGCGTCAACCACAGCTACCGAATGGCCTTGTGCTGCCAGAGCAATACCTAAGTTGGCTGTGACTGATGACTTGCCCACGCCGCCTTTGCCCGAAGCGATCAGCAGCGTGCGAGTGTTGTTGCCGGGCTCGGCGAAAGGGATCGCTCGTCCCTCGGCATGACCATGTGCCGGTGCCGATCCGGCGGTGGCGGCAGGCGAGCCGTGAAGCTGGGAGCGCAACTCGGCACGCTCCTCGTCGGTCATCACCGTGAAGTCAAGGCTGACTGCGCTCACGCCGTCTAGCGGTAGCAGCGCGTTGCTGACCCGCTGCTGAATTTCGCTGCGCAGCGGACAGCCCGCAATGGTCAAGGCGATGCGCACCTCAATGTGTCCACCGTCGAAGGTGACCCCCCGGTACATGCCGAGATCAACAATGCTGCGGTGCAGTTCAGGATCCTGCACCGGTCGCAGAGCCTCAATCACCTCCGCTTCCGTAATACCCACCACGTCAGGCTAATGGCACCCGCCAAGCGTCGCGATAGCGGGTTTGGCGATATTGTTACAAAACTGGAGAAGTTAGCAGCGTCTCTCAGTGAGCCGGACTATTCATAGGTCATCAACGACGGTTTCGAGCGTAGTCATGGGTTCACAGCTTGCAAAGCGTAGATGGTCCATCCACTTCTTTCGGCGCGTCTCAACCGACGATTCAAGTGGTTCGGTGCCAACGATTGATTTTCTTGACGGGCTGTCACCCAAGATCGCAGCGGAAATCCACGCTGTACTGGACGCAGTGGCTGAAGCTCCCCCACCAGCATTCGCAGGCGGTGGCAGTGGAAGGCCATGCACGGGGACATGGCTGGCTTCTACGAAGTGCGGGTCCAGGGAGGCGGCATGAACCATCGCCTGTTGTGTCTATTGATCCGTGACGCTGACGATTTAGGTGGCTCCTCAATCGTTTGTCTGGGTGGACTGTCCAAGCCGCGCCGCGAAAAAGCCGATCCTAAGGATTACCTGCGGATCAAGGGATATCGAGCGGAGTTTGAGCAGCATCGAACCGTTATGGACTGACACCGACTTTCTTATGGAGCTCAGCTGTCAGTTCCAGTTCCAATGCTCCAGCCAAGGCAACTACTGTCGAAAGCGTCGGATTAGGGCTCTCAGCCGAGAACAACCGCCTAATCACTTCGGGGCGAAGTCAGCTCGGCGAGCAAGCTCTGCTTTGGTTAGATCAAGATCACATCTACGCTCATCAAGAATGCGGATAATTTTATCGATCTGATCAATGCGATGCCTCGCTGTGGCATAAGCGCGGTCGTAATCTAGATCCTCCCGACGATGCTTTAGGTAACGTTCAGCCCCAGTGGAATACTTCACATGTCCAGCATAGCGTGACATGAATGTCACGGGATGTCTCGGGCGCGGGTGGGCTGGCTGACCTGCAGCGCTTATACCTGTCGGCACTTTTAGAGCTTCGGGAGAAATCACTTGGAGGGGTGGCTATAGCCTTTGCGGTGGTGCTTCATCTGGTGCGGCATGCCGAGGCTGGTAATCGGCATGGCTGGGAAGGCAACGACTTTGAGCGACCGTTGGATGCGTCTGGGCGCATGCAAGCTCAAGCCATCGCCGAGGCTTTGAAATCGTTTCCGGTGCAGCGCATTTTGTCGAGCCCTGCGACACGCTGCATCCAAACGGTCACCCCACTCGCTGAAGCTTTGGAGATGCCGGTAGCGACAGCCGAAGAGATCGCTGAGGGAACATTTCTTGGTGACGCTCTGAGGCTTGTGGGTTCGCTGGCCAGCTCAGCAGGGGACTCCGTGCTCTGCAGTCACGGCGATGTCATCCCGGGTGTGTTGTGGCAACTTTCCCAAGAAGGGCTGGATATCGCCGATCTGGGCAGATGCAAGAAGGCATCAATCTGGGAACTGCATGTGAGCGACGGTCGTGTGGTTGCCGCCGTCTACCGTCATCCTCGCACTTTCAGTGCCGCCTGAGTCGCGTAAACCGTTGCCCCGCTCTGAGCCGTCTGCAGCGTCGGCTACCGACCGATGATCTCGGCATCGGGGTAAAACGCTGCCGCTGCGAACCAAAAGGTGTCTAGATGCTCTACAGGTTCCAGCGGCTCGGCACCTGCTGAGCCGACCGGCTGGCCCAAAATGTCATAAACCGCTCCGCTGCTGGTATCCACGAAACCGCCTTCATCAGCTGGCATCAAATCCAGCATCCGCCCGCCAACCGAACGCACAAACACGCCGGTAGCGCCGACATCGCGACCATCAGCAATGGACGGGTTATCTAGAGCACTGGCAGTGCCCGGCTCAAAGAGCGCCACCAGTTCAAGCCCAGCGAAGCTGAAGGGCACAACCCGCTGCTCGGCAAGCACTTCAGCGGGAATGACCACACCTGTGTCATCGTCACGCAACGCCACCACTCGTGTGATCGGCTCAAGACGGTCATCTAAAGCACCGTTGAACAGGAAGGGGCGATTGTTGGTGTCGTAAAAGTCATACGGGTTCTGCCCGTAACGGCGTGAATGTCCAGTGTCACGTCCGAGCACATATCCGGCGGGATAGGTCTCCATGAATCTCTCGAACGACACCGTCTGTACCGGAATTAGGTTGAGTTGAGCACTGGTGAGGTGGCCTGCAACTGCCTCACCGGTGTAATGCGACCAGAGGCTTTCGGTCTGGCGGTCATACATCACCAACGACGAGTTGAGCAGAGCCCCTGAAGTGCCAAAATCCAGGACTCGCTTGTTGACTCTGCGGTCATAGGCAACCGCGGAGTTGCATAGCGGGCAGTACGACACGGTGACCGGCACTCCACCCACTGTGCCGTTGACGAGTTCGTGCCAGGTCATGATCCGCAGCGGATAAGCCCGAGCATCGCCGTTGATCTCCAAGGCCAGAACCGGCTCCACTCTAGGCAGCCAGTCGACTTCTGTGGCCGGTTCGAAATGAGGATCTTCCAGCGACGGGATTGAGTCCGGCGGTACCACGCTGCGTATCTCACCTAGGTCGATCATCGGCTCGGGATGATCAGGGTGACGCGGCTCACGCAGAGCGCTGGGCACATCTTCAAGCATGGTCGACGCGATCGGTTCAGCCAAAAACGCTGGCACTACAGGCTCTGCTGGTGCAGCAACTTCAGCGTCACGATCAGAGCTAGCAGTCTGCTCGTCAGGATTCGCGGAGCGGTCAGTTTCTGCTGAGGTAGCGGCATCATCAAGGTTCTCGGAGCGTTCAGTTTCTGCTGAGGTAGCGACACCGTCAACGTCAGCCGGTTGGGATCCGTCACCATTGGATGTCGCCTGTGCAGGCTGGGGCTGTGACCCAGTAACCGGAGCGTCCAAGTCGTCGTCTGAGCAGCCAGCAGCCCCAAAGACAGTCACCGCTGCCAGCGCTGCTAGGCCAAAACGCCACAAGAAGGTTCGCCAATAAGCACGTATCTGGAGTTTCATAGCCAACTCAACCTACCTAAAGGACGCGCAAGCATGAGCGACCGGTCGGACGCTTCTTTTATTCATTGAGCAACTTAGCGAATGGCTGTGACACTTCGAAGCATTCTGAATGATTTTGTGCCTATATTGCCTAACCACTAGCCGACAGCAGGGAGTCAACTAATGCACGAACACATAACGGCTCGCAATCCGATGGCTGAGGCTGCAGCAGCTGTCGGTGACGCTTACAGGGTTCGGGTGCTCGAACCTAGTCCGCCTGCGGTTACAGCCGAACCGTTCCTAGCGGACGACCCTGCACATCCCACCCAGCACAATTCCGCTAAGGACTCAAACAGCGCTGCTGAAGGTCCAGTAGTGACACCGCACAGCGGAGGAGATCTGAGCTGGGACGAACTGATCACTACTCAGCGACCGGATTTGGCTGACTTTGCGGCCGACCGCTGGCTTGGTGCCCGTCGACAGCTGCCTGATCTGCCATCGGATTACCTAGCATCGCTGTTTGATTATCACCGGCTTGCCTATGCAGTGGTGGCCGAGACCCGCTACCAGAGCAACGGCAAGTTCGGGCTGCGTTACACGCGCGGCGGTTTCGGAACGCCGTTCTTTGGCGAAGACACCCAGGTGAGGGTTAGCGGCAACCATTTGGTGGTGCAGAACCGTGATCAAGCTCAGGCTGTCACCATCACCACGCTGCGGGCTGCGGGCGAGTTCGCAAAAGTGACGCCAACTGTCACAGCAGCCGAGCATGACAGCCCCGAACTTGGCGATATTGACCGTCCCCTCAACGCCAGTCGCGCTGTCGGCGAATTCCTCGGCGGCTGGTTCGGGCTGGCGACTGCCGCTTTGGAGGAGCTGCGCTTCACTGCTGGCGTGACCGATGCCGAACGGGTGCAGCTTTGGCCGGGGCACTTTGACTCTGCGATGGCTGCTGGTGATGCCGCATCCGGCGGGCGCGCCACTTTTGGGTTCTCCCCCGGCGATCACGCCCATGACGAGCCTTACGTGTATGTGGGTGCTTGGAGCGATGTTGACCGCAGCGAAGCTTTCTGGAACGAAACCAACTTCAACGGTGCGTCGCTGTCGTGGCGCGAACTTTCAGCAGCTAAAGACCATTACTCGGCTGTCGTGCAGTTCTTGAAACACGCATACAGCCTGCTCAACGACTAAGCGCAGCTCGCAGGCCCTGTCTGTCAGCTAGCGCTAGCAGTTCCGGCGGCTGGACCTCAAGCTCATCAAAAGCATCCAAGTCGGCGCGAGCACCAGCGATGTCTGACTGCTGCCAACGCGTGAAGGCTCGGTAAAGGCGCGCAGCAGGATTCAAAGGATCAGCAGCAACAGCAGTGTCTAGGTATTGCAACCCCAACTCCACCAACTCTGCATCACCGCTGCGTGCCAGCAACCAACCCCGGCCAGCTATCACGTCAGCGTCTGCGGGTCTTGACTCCAGCATCCAGTCCAGCAACTGCACAGCCGCAAGCAGGTCTCCTTGCCCAGCCAAGACATCTGCCGCAGCGAGCATGTCGTCCACTGTCAAAGAAGTCGTAACGAATGCGGGCAGGTCGTCGGGTAGCTCGTCTAACGCTTCAAGCGCAGCGCTGCCCCGAGCTGCAGCAACACGTTCACGCACCTGTGACCGGGCCAGCAGATCCTCAGCGAACGGAGGCGAATCCAACGAATCAAAGACAGCCAACTGGGCTGCCGCAGCAGACCCGTCGCCTAGACCTAAGGCCACGATCGCACGGAACAAACGAGCGTCGGGGTAGTCAGGATCAACAGCTATGGCATCGTCAAGGAACTCGGCTGCAGCATCGAAATCGCCTTGGCGTGAGGTGAGCCAACCCCGGTAAGTGAGCGCCTCGCTGTTGGAGGGTTGCAGCTCCAGCGCTTCGTCATAGGAGGCTATAGCAGCAGCGATATCTCCTTCGTTGAGCAGTCGTTGCGCTTCGAAAATCAGTTCACGAACAGTGACACGCACTTCGCCGCTGATTGATCCGCCCGAGCTGCGACTGCCCGAGAAACGCGCTACAAGAAAGCCTGCGGCACCAGCCAGCAGCAGCACGACCGCAGTCCACGCCACAACGTTGCGGATAGACAGCCTGCGAGACTTCGGAGCATCAGCAAGCAGCGGCTCTTCTGACTCGGCTGGCACCGCATCCAGGCTAGACTCGCTGCTTGAACTCCGGCTTGAGCGAAGCATTCTCACGAGCACGACCGCAATAGCTCCACCGGCAAGCACCGGCAAGATCCACACCAGGCTGGTGATTCCCGAACCCGACGGGTTGTAGTCGATGTCAGCGTCGTAAGCCGCCACCAACCGGTCGCGAATAAAGCTGTCGCTGCGACCCTCATCCACCCAGACTGCTATCTGACGCCGTATCTCGCGCGCTACCGGAACATCGCTTTCCGCTATTGACTGTCCTGCACAGACCGGACAGGCGAAATCTTCAGCCAGAGTGCGCACCCGATCGGCGTTCGTTCTGGGCGGCCCTTCATCAACCGCTCCGTAAATGAAGGCCGCTGCTGCTATCAGCAAAGCCGCCAGCCAACTAAAAGCGCGTCCGCTCACGAGAACTGGCTGATGACGTCGTCTATGCCGTCGGCTGTGACCCCACCGATCTGTTTCCACACCACCACACCCGAGGGTGCCAACAGATACGACTCGGGGACGCCTGTCACTCCGTAGGCCACAGCTGCCTGACCAGCACCTTGCGAGACAACCGGCCAGTCACCGCCGTGAACCGCAAAGAATTCACGCACGTTCTCGGCGCTGTCATCAAACACCACCGACACCACTCGTGCGGTGCCTGAAGTTTCGTGACGCTCATCGAAGGCCGTCAGTTCAGGGTGCTCAATGATACAGGGCACGCAGGTGCTCTGAAAAAAGTTGACCAGCACCCAGCGGCCGCGCCAGTCGTCTAAGTCGAACATCTCACCGGTGATGGTTTGGCCCACAAGCGGCGGTGCTAAGCCCCCCAAGATCGGGCTGTCGGCTCGGCGTTCGAGCGCGGAGTCGCGTGTGGCCAGCACTCCCACGAACAGCGCGGCTAGCAAAGCAAGCGGCAAGACGATCCAAAAGGTTCGCCGCTGCCAAAATGGTGTGCCACCCGATTCGTCGGTCGCGGGATCCACAGCTAAGTCACGCCAGCCGCAACAGGTGCTTCAGACACTTCAGACATCTGCGTTGTTTGTTGTTGAGCGCGCTGGCGACGACCCGACGGCAGCAACGACAGTGCCGTGCCGACAGCCATCACGATGCCCCCCAGCCACAGCCACACCACCAGCGGCTGCACTGTCACACGCAGAATCACCCGACCTGCGTCAAAGCCGTCACTAGAGTCCGTCTGCTGCGGGAACTGCAGCACCGCTAGAGCCACATCATCACGCCAAGTGGAACGCACTGACGGTATCCCAATGGTCTGCGACGCGAACGGAAAAGTGGCAATAGCTGGGGCGTAAGTTTTGGTATCATCAACACGCACGAAAGCGACTCGCTCGGTGCGGTTGTCATGCGGCAGTACTGCCGAACCCAGATACAGGATCTCATGGCCTGCGAAGGTGGCCTGCTCGCCGACCTGCAGATCGAACTCTGCTTGACGCACATACGACTGGCTAGCTGCAAAGGCCACCGCTACCAGCACCACACCAACATGCACGATCATGCCGCCGTTGCTGCGACCCACTAGGCCTCGCCAACGGTGCCGACGCACCGCCAAAAGCAACTGGCGTAGAGCAGACCCTCCAGCAAAACCGCCAAAACCGAAAGCCAGCAGCGGTGCCCATCCACGAGCACCTGCCAGCACCGCCACAACTATCGCCGCAGCCGCGATCCACACAGGCACGATAAGCCTGCGGCTTAAGGTTTGTGTCAGTCGTTCAGCGTCGTCTCTGCGTTGCGAGCCCCACGGCAGAAGCGGTGCCACCGCCATCAGGAACAGCAAAGCAAAACCGATCGGGCGAGTCATCCGCTCGAAATACGGGTTGCCCACCGAAATAGTGCGGCCATCGAAGGCTTCCACAAGCAGCGGGAAGACTGTGCCCAGCAGCACCACGAACGCAAACGCAGCAAACAAGGCGTTGTTGGCCAAGAACGCAGCTTCGCGTGATACCGGTGCAGCGATATGCGACGGTGAGCGCAACCGTTCTCCACGCCAAGCAATCAACGCCAACGAAACAGCAATAACCACCGCAAAAAAGCCGAGAATTGATGGACCGATTCCCGATTCCGTGAAAGAATGCACCGATGCCAGCACTCCTGAGCGCGTCAAGAACGTGCCCAGGATCGTCAACGAGAACGTGGCGATCACCAGCGAAAGGTTCCAGACCCGCAACATTCCCCGACGCTGCTGCACCATCACTGAATGCAGGTAAGCAGTGCCAGTCAGCCATGGCAGAAGCGACGCATTCTCAACCGGATCCCAAGCCCAGTAGCCGCCCCAGCCGAGGGTTTCGTAGCTCCACCAAGCACCGAGCACGATACCGAGAGTCAAAAATCCCCAAGCTGCCACGCTCCAGCGCCTAGTGGCTGCCAGCCATCCCTCATCAAGACGTCCCGTGACCAGCGCCGCCACCGCGAAAGCGAACGGCACCGTGAAACCGACATAGCCGAGGTAGAGGATCGGCGGATGAAACGCCATCAGGATGTGGTTTTGCAGAAGCGGATTAGGCCCAGGGCCGTCATAGCCGGGGGGCACCTCCACCGAAATGAACGGGTCGGCTGGCCCCACCATAAGCACAAAAAAGAAAGCGCTCACTGCGAACATCACTGTCATGGCCCAGCCAACCATCGGGTCTGCGGCTTGGTTGCGGAACTTCCACACCATCATCACGCCGTAGCCGCACAGCACCAGCACCCACAGCAGAATTGATCCTTCCAACGCCGACCAGAGGGTGGCCACGTTGAACACCGGCGGGGTGCTTGACGATCCGTTCTCGGCCACGAACTTCACGGTGAAATCCCGTGTGATCAAGGCGCGCTCCATCACCACCACCGCTGCCAGAGCAGCCACAGCCATCGCCACGGTGAGCTGCCGTGCGTAACGATGTCCGTTACGGAGTCGCCCAGCCAGCCCCAGAACGGTGACGACTATGCCCAGCAATGCTGCACCTAGCCCTGCAGCAACAGCCGCCGAGCCGAGAGTTGCGTTGCTCACAGAGCGCTCAATTCCAAAGCGTCTGCTCCCAGAGTGCCTGCTCCCAAAGTAGCTACTTTCAGAGCGCTCACTTCGCCCACGACACCCTTATCTGCTGCGCTAGCCGTCTGAATGTTCACGAACTCTGAGCAACAACGCCGAACTGGCTCACCCAAGCTGGCTCACCCCAAGCGCTTCGCTCTGATCCGCCTCGGTTATTCGCTCGTCGTAGTCGTCACGACTGCGGTAGTCGTTGTCGTGCTTGACCAGCATCCGATCCGAAACGAAATACGATCCCGAAGCCGCTGCTGGCACACCGGGCTCGGAACGGTTCTGCCAGGCCCCTTCCAGCACTACAGGCACCCCAGGCTGAAACAACTCGGGCGGGTCGCTGAGATGTATCACATCCACCTCAGCAGAATTGAACTCCACAGTGAACGCCAACGCTGGTTGATCCTGCCAAAACACGCTGAGCGGTGGCTCAACGGAGGGAGTGCCCTGCAGGCGGAAACGTTCAGAACCGAGTTCGTCGCGGCGCTGCACGGCTTCGTCGGCGTTATAGAAGAAAAGAGCGGCATCACCAAGCAGATTCGACACGAGCAACCCCACTGCCGCCACCACAGCCACAACCGTCAACGCCGCTAGAGTGCGGCGCAGCCGTGGCGACCGCTCGCTGCGAGTTGAGGCAAGCGGAGAGAGCTGCAGTTCGTCTGAAGTGCTACCGCCGCCGGGCTGGGCGGTGCCGTCGCCTGTGTTCACTTGTCGGGCTCGTCTGCGGACTCGCTCAACTGCCGCATCAACCGTCGTCCGCGCACTACCAACAATGCGGCATACGCGCCAACCGCAGCCACAGTCACGCCCCAGGCACCAAGCACGTAACAGGCGTAGCTCACTGCTGCGCCTCGGCTTGTCGGGTTCGCAACGCTTCACTGAGATCGCGATCAGAGATCTGTCGTTGCAGCCAGCCAATACGGAAACGGTGAATCAGCATCCAATAGATCGCCATTGCGCCCACCACAAACGCCAAAACCAGAGTAAACAGGGTCAAGTCCTCAAGTTTGCCGTCGGTGAGCGAAGACTCCTGATGCAGAGTGCGGTTCGCCCACCAAGTGACTGAACGGTTGACGATGGGAATATTGATCGCACCAACTAGCCCCACTACCGCCGCACGGGTGGCCACCGATGCCGAGTCGCCTCCCAGAGACCGCACCGACAGATACCCGACCATCACCAAAAACAGGATCAAAGTGGTGACCAAACGCACGTCGCCCCACTCCCAGTAAGTCCCCCAAGTGGGACGCCCCCAGAGCATGCCGGTGACCAGCGTCAAACCGCAGAGCAACACCCCGACCTCAGCACCAGCATGAGCTGCTGTGTCCCACCACAGCGAGCGTCGCCACAGCCACATCAACGAACCAATCGCAGTGACACCGAAGGCGGCGTAGGCACCCAGCGCTGATGGCACATGCACGAAGATGATGCGCACCGCATCACCTTGGACATCATCGGCGGGAACAGCCAGCAGCCCCAGTGCTGCCACCGCCGCAAACCCCACAAGAGTTAAGGTCCCGAGCCAGAACGTGAAACGTGTTCGGGTGCGGGCAGGGCCTCCGAGATAGCCGGTGATCTGAGCTGCGGCAGCTTCTTCGGTGCTTGTGGTGGTGGAGGAGGATTGAGGGTTCATATGGGAGACTCTTGAGAGATCATGCGTCTTCGAGTAGTGCGCCGTAGACGGCTGCGCCCAAAGCCGCGTTCACAGCTGCGAAAGCCAGCAGCAAACCAACCCAAGACCAGCCGTTGACTGCCACCGTGCCGAAACCGTCGCCGAATGCTCGACTCGCCGCTACAAGCACCGGTGCCGATACTGGAAGCAGCAATACCGACAGGACGGCCTGTTGGGTTTTCGCTCCGGCCACCACAGCACCTAGCAGGCTACCGGCGGTTGCCAATCCCAACGCTGCCGCAACACCGGTCGCTACCACTAGGAGTATCGATTCAACCGCTGCGTCGTAGAGCACTACCACGCCAACGGTCAGCAACCCCATGATGATCAGCAGCTGGACCGCAACGGCTGCTGCCTTGCCAGCGAAAACAGCTGCGGGTGCCATACCGCTCAACACAAGCATTCGGCGTGCGCCGTCAAAGGATTCGACAGCTATCGAGCGCTGCACGGCCACTACAGCAACGAACAGCATCGTCATCGCCAGCAGGCCGGGAGTAGCCAACTCCAGAGTTGGGCGGTTGGCATCAAAAGCAAACCCGAACAGCACCAGCACAAGCGCCGCAAAAGGCAGCATCTGAGCGAGCGTGGTGCGCGCACGCCATTCGATGCGTAAATCTTTGGAAGCTGCCAGCGCCGCATCGTCGACAAACAGCTTCAGGTCTCGCCAGAGAGTTCGCCAGATAGTCACTGTGTCGGCTCGTTGGTGGAGTTCGCCGAGTCGCCAACAATGCGGCCGCCGGTGAGCGTCACGCTGCGATGCGCCAGATCATCAGACAATCGCAGCTCATGCGAAGCCAGCAACACGCCAGCCCCTGCGCTAGCCGCTGACGTGATGATGTTGTCCACGATCTTGCGGCCCGAGCTGTCGAGACCGGCATGAGGTTCATCAAGCAGCCACAGTTCAGGACGACGCAACACGATCGCTGCTAGAGCCACACGTCGACGCTGGCCCGCCGACAGCCTGTCAACTGCGATGTCGCGCCGGCTGGTGGGCAGTTCCAGTCTGTCTAGCGCTCCTGTGATATCGGTGGTGCCGACCCGCGAAGCCTGAGCCCATAAGCGAAGGTTCTCAGTGGCTGTCAACTCACCATATAGCGCAGTGTCGTGACCTAGTAGTCCCACCCGACGGCGTACCGCACCCCGAGCCGATGCCAAGTCACAGCCCAGCACGTCGCCTTGTCCATTCGACAGGCGCAACAAGCCTGCACAGAGATGCAGCAGAGTGGACTTGCCAGCACCGTTGGCACCTCGCACCAGCACCACTTCACCGGATTCGACGCTGAAGTCAACCCCGGCGAGTGCTGGGAAACGCCCCACTAGCACAACCGCGCCCTTGAGGCGCACTACTTTCACAGCAGACCCGAGTCGGGAACCAGAATCGTCATGCCAACTATGCCTGTCTCGACAAATCCTGTCGTCGTCTGCTGTTAGCGGTTCAATCTACCGATGATGCCTGCTCGCCCCCGATGGAATGCAAACCATCACTGGCTTTCCTTGCTGCGGCAGAAGCTGTAGAATCTTCTAGGATGATGTCGGGTTGCTATTAGAGGAATGAATAGATATGACTATTACTGAAAAGTCTAAACTTTCTACTTCAGCTGATCAGGAACTACTGACTGCTGATGACCTGCTTCGGCTCCACAGCAAAGGCGTACGGGGCGAACTGGTACGAGGGGTGCTCCACGAAACTATGACATGCGGACACGAACACGGCACAATCGTGGTGAACCTAGTACTCGCGCTCGCCAACTTCGTGAAGCCGCGCAGGCTCGGTTCGCTGGTGGCATCCGACTCAGGCGTATGGCTCGAAAAGGATCCCGACACTGTGCGCGAACCCGACATCGCTTTCACATCCGCTGAGAAAATTCCGCCGGGCACACGCATTCCTGGATACTCAGAAGAGGTGCCTGACCTTGTGGTTGAAGTCAAATCCCCCAGCGACAGTCGCCGCTACGTTGCTGGTAGGGCTGAAATGTGGCTCAGTCACGGCGTGGGTCTCATATGGGTAGTCCACCCAGACACCCGCAGCATTGACATCTACCGACCCAGTTGCGCCGTTAGCATCATCACAGGTGACGACACCCTTGACGGTGCCGACGTGCTACCCGGCTTCACCTGCACCCTCACCAACATCTTCGAGACCTAACCACAGCCAGCACCTCAACGCAAGTGTCACAGATTGCTGGGAACTAATCAAGCACCTAGAGCGTCTTAACTTTTGCACACATACTCCGATGGCAGCCAAACCGGCTCCCACACAAAGCAAGGATTAAGACAATGCCCGAAAAACAGTACCGAAACCCTAGAATCAGCAGACTTTACTTTGGTGCTGTCATCGCCGTTGTGCTGGCACTGCTAGCGGTCAGCGCATCTATAAATACGACAAGAGATTGGGTTATACCATAAACCTAGATTTGTGGCATGTATCAATGATATATTGTTTCCTGTTGCCTAAATGAAGTTCTGTCGATTATTCAACATGCGGACCGTCTTACCGGTGCTTGCCGTTGCAATGCTTGTGTGCGCTGGCTGTTCTCAAAGCGAACCTGAATTCAATGGCGGGGGATCTGACCAAGTTGTTGGAGTATACGGTTGGGATCCAGCAGGATGGTATTCAAATGAAATCTGGACGGGACAACTGATCGTTGAGCCGTCTGGATGCGTCTATCTTGATGTGTCGAGCCGTAGTGGAGTCGGATCAAACGCAACATCAGCACCATTACGAAGCTTCCTGAGATTGCCAGAGATCGCAACTCGTTACATTTCCGCTCCACATTATATTTCTGCTGAAAACTCCATCACCGTTGGAGATTCACCGTCAATGTCATCAGGAGACCATGTTACTGTATTGGGGGTTCAAGGCTGGCTACAAGGACCCAACCAGCGCGCTGATGAGTTAGAAGTGTTTGGCCCGCTCGGAGCTACATTAGATGATCCTGAAGCGTGTCGCGCGCATGTATCGTTTTGGGTGTCCTGGATGGGGCCCTCGGATTCTAATGTTCCGGCACTATTCTTGGATAAACCGCCTATTGCGGGGATGAGATCAGCCGATGATGCTTATCTTAGCAATGCTAATCTCGACTGGGGAGTAGTAGAGATCTCAGGCCGTTGCCTCTACCTATGGGTGCCGGACGACAGAATTGCACTTGACCGTCGTGAATCCGACGGTATCTTTTTTGTGCTTGACGGTATCGATGTAGATGATGAGACTCCGATACCGCTCCGCCGCTCCTTCATGCGCCTGGGACAGCCCGAAGTCCAATTCGACACTGAGACACAACTGCTGAAAGTGCGAGAGGGAGCGGCACTGAAGACCGGTGATCTGATCGAAATCGGCGGAGTGACGGCAGACGGCAGATACATGGGTCTTGACCATTACATTGAGGAGTGCCATGCGTCTAGTGTTATTGCGCCTTCTTCTGTGGAGCTCTGCTCCCCAGAACCTGAATATCGGTCAGGTCTCTGTGGGATATTCAGCGCTAGTACGGCTCTTGTGACACTGAACTCCAAACAATCGGATACAGCTAACCAACCTACCACGATAACTGAGGATTTTTATGTGGAGCAGTATGGGGTGACATTGTCGCAGGCTCGCGCGCGTTTGGCCCGTATCCCGCAACTCCAAGAGTTGCTAGATGAGATACTCGACATCGAACTGCAGCGCCTCGCAGGACTCGCCATTGACCACTACGACAAGTTTGGTGCTTGGGTATGGCTCACCGGCAACGATGCACCCCATCAAGGCACCATCGAAATCGCAGCCGCTAACCCTGACCTGGAAATACGTCTCGGCGCAGACCACACCTACTTCGAACTGCGAGATGCCCAAGACATAATCTTTGACATCGCTGGCATCAGCGGAATTACCCATGAGCCCGGCGGGCTCGATTGGCTGATCCACTTTGTTGATGTTGATATGCGCGCCAACAGCATCGAAGTCGGAATAGACCCCGGACATGAGACCGAAAGCCCGCGCATTCCCGTAGACCCCGACCGACCCAAAGCCAGCAACGAAGAAGTCCGAGCCGCAATCAAAACCGTCGAAGACGCACTCAAAGGACGCGTACCGGTCGCCTACAGCGTCACCGACGGTCGCAAAGCCGCTCAACTCGCCAAACGACGACCCGAAAACAACACCGCCACCCTAGACCAAGCCTACTACGACCACCAACGCCAACAACAACGCAATTAGACTAAAAGTTATAACTGGCATTGATCCATTACTTAACGCATCAAGCGCAGCTGCCTAAATCGTGGACATACAACCACGGAGCATCAACAAAACCCTACGAAGTAAACACCATACGGGTCACCCAGTCAGCCACAAGAGCTGGCTTAGGGTTGTCTTCGATCTCCACGGTGATCGTGGTTACGGTCTGCACAGCAGCCGTCTTGAGTTCCACTGACTTCACTACGGCATGGGCACGCACCCGCTTGCCACGACTCACCGGGCTGATAAAGCGCACACGATCTAGACCGTAGTTGATCCCCATCACTAGCCCGTCAAGCGCGGGCGTGCCAGAAGGCACCGACTGCATCAGATGGACGATCATCGACAAAGTCAAGAACCCGTGGGCGATGGTGCCCCCAAAAGGTGTTTCGGCTTTGGCGCGCTCTTCATCAATATGGATGAACTGATGATCCACAGTGCAATCCGCAAAAGCGTTGATCTGCTCCTGAGTTATCTCAAACCAGTCTCCGTGGCCTCGCTCGCTGCCCTCACCGGGCTTCAGAATCTCATAGGCGGCTGCAGCATTGCTCATGGGGCTCCCCTTTCTTTGCCGGATCACCGGCGATGGCTTACCTGTGCAGACCGTCAATTTATCCTGTGTCAGCTTGCAGCGAAGTGCTTACCTGCACGCTCAGCCTCTTACGATGGGTAGCCATGAAACTCGCTTCTGCTCGACAAATCGCCCCCGCCACCGGCAATCTCGGTGTGCTCACACCCGGAATGGGCGCGGTGGCGTCCACTTTCATTGCTGGCGTGATCGCCGCCCGACGAGGCCTTAGCCCGCCGATCGGTTCGATCAGCCAGATGGCGCACATCCGTCTCGGCACCAAAACCGACAACCGCAATCCCGCCATCCGAGACTTCGTTCCGCTGGCGAACCTTGAAGACCTGCAGTTCGGGGGATGGGATCCCTTGTCAGCCAACGTCTTGGAGGCGGCACGCAACTGCGGTGTCCTCGAAGAAAGCGACCTGGGAGCCATCTCCGCTGAGATGGAAGGCGTGGTCGCCATGAACGCAGTCTTTGACCAGCGCTGGGTTAGTCGCCTTGATGGGGTGCGGGTCAAGCCTCAAGCATCGAAATGGGATCAAGCCCAAGCGCTGATCGACGACATCGAAAACTTTCGCAGAACCCACAACTGCGACCGGCTGGTGATGATCTGGTGCGGCTCGACTGAAGCTTTCTCAGAAACTGCCCCAGTTCATGAGTCGCTGGAATCCTTCGAGGCCGGACTGAAAGCCGATAACGATGCCATCGCCCCCAGCCAGATATACGCCTACGCAGCTTTGCAAAGCGATGTGCCTTTCGCTAATGGTGCCCCCAACCTGACAGTCGATCTGCCGTGCATGGAGGAACTATCACGCCTGCGGGGAGTGCCAATCGCCGGTAAAGACTTTAAAACAGGCCAGACCCTAATGAAAACACTGATCGCTCCAGGGCTCAAAGCGCGGATGCTGGGGCTGCAAGGCTGGTATTCCACCAACATTTTGGGTAACCGCGACGGTGAAGTGCTTGACGCTCCCGAGAATTTCAAAACCAAGGAAGTGTCGAAGCTTGGCGTGCTGGGAACGATCCTGCAACCCGAGTTGTATCCCGATCTCTACGACGAGATCCATCATGTGGTGCGCATCAACTACTACCCGCCCCGAGGCGACAACAAAGAAGGCTGGGACAACATCGACATCTTCGGCTGGCTCGGCTATCCCATGCAGATCAAAGTCGATTTTCTGTGCCGAGACTCGATCCTGGCCGCACCCATCGTGCTCGACTTAGCGTTGTTCATGGACCTAGCAGCCAGAGCCGGTGAGTCGGGCGTGCAGGAATGGCTGAGCTTCTATTTCAAGGCTCCGCATCCTTCGGGCTCAGCCGAAGTAGAGCACGACCTGTTCATCCAGCAAACCAAACTAAAAAACACTCTGCGCGAATGGATGGGCGAAAAGCCAGTCACCCACAGCGAAGCCGGCTAACCGGTACCCGTCCTGTCATCACCTATAGCCAAAACCAAGATACTGGCATCGGCAACGATCACAGCTACAGTATAATGCCAGGTAGCAGTAGAAAGACTAAATAGATATGACTATTACTGAAAAGAGTAAAATCTCTGTTGCTGATGAGTCGGGACTGCTGACTGCTGACGATCTGCTTCGGCTCCACAGCAAAGGCGT
>JAPYNU010000050.1 GCA_028283245.1 Candidatus Aldehydirespirator catecholifindens
ACGCGTCAACAGACGACAACCCCACAACACCAGACGACAACCCAAAACCCATCACAACCAACTCCAAACCAAACTCGGGAACACGAACATCACCCCACACCATAACAAACCAACCCACCACACACCAACTTCACAAGAGCCGACTGCTCACGACTCAAGAGTAAGTCTGATGCCGCCCATCTCGGGGATGTCGTCAGCACTAAGTTCCAGCTTCAGCAGCACCCAGTCCACCAGCGCTGACTCCAACGGTGTTCGGGTTCGCCTGGGTGCCAACTGACGAAAGAGCTTGATCCACCAGTTCTAGGGGATGAAGCACATCAAGGCCCACTGCGGCCAGATGCAGCGAGCATCCAGGGTTGGCGCTGGCCACAACCGAAGCACCAGAGCGAGCCACCGACGCGGTTTTGCGTTCACGTATAGCCCGCGCGAGCTTCGGTTCCATCATCGAATAAGCGCCGCCAGCACCACAGCACAGCCCGTCATCATCAAGGTTGACCACTTCAGCTACGAAAGGCCGTAGCACTTCGGTCACCGCCTGATGCGCCCGCTGCACATGACGCAAATGGCAGGGATCCTGCACAGCCACGGTCAGCGGCAGCGGCACCACCTCTTGGCGTGCCTGCAGATCATCAAGATGCCCGGCCAACCATTCATGCACATCAAAGACCCTCGCGGAGAAAGCTCGAGCCTCGTCGCTGTCAAGCAGATGCCCGTAATCTTTGAGCATCGCCCCGCAGCCAGCTGCATCCACCAGAATCGGACGATCATCCGATGAGAGCCCGGCCATCACTTGGCGGGCCAGGTCTTTAGTATCAGCCTCAAGCCCAGCATGAATATGCAAAGCCCCGCAGCACGGCGCAGTTGCGCCGGTGGGTTCCACACCCACCCCGGCAGCTTCCAGCACTCGCTGCACCGCCAGATGCACATCTCTTTGCCAGGCGTCCATCACGCAACCGGTAAACAGCCACACGTCACTGCCGGAGGTTCGCAAAGCTGGACGCCGCAGCGGCATCCTCGCAGGCAAGCCGAGACGGCGAGTAGGCACCAATCGCAGCCGTATGGCCAGCGCTAACAGCGTTGAGCCAGCCAGCACCAGACGGCGGCGGCGCAGCATCGACAAGGCCCAACGCTGCCAGCGCGGTGTGATCCGACCGCTGTCGGCCAGAGCAGCCCGAGTGCCTTCCATCAAACGCCCGAAAGGCACAGCACTCGGGCAGGCGGTCTCACAACCGCGGCATTGCACACAGGTCTCAATCGAGCGGACCAGTTCGTCGGTGATCGGCGCGTCGTCGTCTTGCACGGCACGCATCAACGCGATACGTCCACGGGGAGATTCGGTGTCGCTGCCGGTAATCACGAATGTGGGACAATGCGGCAAACAGAGACCGCATGCAACGCAAGAGTTCAGTTCATCGGTATCTAAGCCGAGATGCATCACTTGCCCCTAATTGCTGTCATTGCAGTGGTTGTGCCTAGGTCTTCTTTAGAGGGTCACGCCCAGGATTCAAACGTCCAGAGGGGTCGAAACGCTGCTTGAAACGCCGGTTCAGTTCCACCACGCCTGATGCCACTATGCGCTGCGGCTGAGGCACCGATGCATGCACCACCCCCACACCGATCTCAGCAACAAAACGCCCAGACGAACCGTTGCGGCCGCTGAGATCAACCCCGACTGATGTGGCGTAGTCACCGAAAGCAACAGCTTCGGCTGGTGTGCAGATCCAACGATGCGACGGCAGCTCTGGGGGGGCTGATGCGTCGCTGCAATCTCTGAGCCTGTTCATGTCCTCTTGCACGTCAGGCTCATATCCGCTGAGCAGCACCCACATGTCGCTGCCGTCCCACAACACTGACGCAGCAGTATCACAGGCCTTCGTCGCAGCCGGATCAGCGCCACGGAGCTGCACCCAACGCTCGGATTCGGGGATCGGGAAGGTGCGCAGCAACGCCTCGCCTAGCAATCCGAGAGTGCCCAGAGACCCCACCAGCAGCCGGCACAAATCAAAGCCACTGACGTTTTTGACGGTGGCTGCGCCACCACTAGCGATCTGACCGTCAGCGCAGACGTAGCACGCTTGCAGCAGCGACTCGCGAACAGCACCTCGACCCAAGCGGGCGATACTTGACTCACCGACCATTAACGCTCCGCCGACAGTGCCGCCTTCGCGTTCGGGCAAAGCGGTGCGCTGCCCAGCACCTGCAAGCTGTTGATGCAGTTCACTGACGGTAGTCCCGGCACGCACCCGCACTGTCATTTCGGCAGGTTCAAAAGCCACCACGCCCGCCGGGGCGTTCACTTCGCGGGTATCTGACGTAGGTTCGCCTCCTAGTGCCCAGCGGGTAGCCCCGCCACGCACACACACGGGACCATCGGGACCTACCTCAGCCGCGAACTCTTGCAGCGCAGCGTCATAAGCAGCTTCGTGGTCTGTCACCGGCTCAACCCCACACGCCCGCAGCGTCAGAGGCCCGCAAAGCGCTGATGTCTGAACAACTGTGAGAGCTTGGCAGCACCTTGCCAGGGTTCATACGGCAATACGGATCGAACGAAGACCGCAGCAGGCCCTGCTGCTGAAGATCAACAGCGCTGAACATGCGGTTCATGTAGTCGCGTTTTTCGACCCCTATGCCGTGCTCGCCTGTGAGAGCTCCACCCATATCAAGCGACAACTCGATTATTTCACGGCCCGCAGCATGAACCCGCTCGCGCACCCCAGGCACTCGCGAGTCATATGCCAGCAGCGGATGCAGGTTGCCATCACCAGCGTGGAACACGTTGAGCACGATTAGATCGTGACGGTCGACGATCTCATAGATCCGCTCCAGCACCTCCACCAGCTTTGTGCGTGGCACCACCGTGTCGTGCAGGTAGTAGTCGGGCATCACGTTGGCAACCGCACCAAAAGCGCTTTTGCGGCCTTTCCACAGTCGAGCCCGTTCGTCCTCGTCAGCGGCGGTGCGAACCGTTGCTGCCTGGTTGGCTTCAGCGATCTCGGCGATTTTTTCACCAGCGATAGCCACTCCGCCCGCAGGGCCGTCTACTTCCACAAGCAGCACTGCGGCAGCGTCTTTGGGGTAACCGGCTTGAGCGAAATCCTCCACAGCGGCAACGCAGCGCTGATCCATCATCTCAATCGCAGCAGGCACAATCCCGGCTGCAATGATGGCGCTGACTGTGGACGCAGCATGCGACACGTCCTGGAATGCCAGCATCATGGTTCGCACCGCTGGCGGGTTCGGGGTGAGACGCACCGCTACCGCTGTAGCCACACCGCACATGCCTTCGGAGCCGACGAAAGCTCCTCGCAAGTCATAACCGGCGGGTTCCGCAGTCAAATCTCCCAGAGTCACCACCGAAGCATCCGACAGCACCGCCTCAATTGCCAGCACATGAGCACTGGTCACGCCGTAAGCCAAACAGTGAGGACCGCCTGAGTTGTTGGCCACGTTGCCGCCGATGGTGCAGACGCTCTGGCTGGAAGGATCCGGGGCGAAATGAACGCCGTGAGGTGCCAAAGCCCGGCTGAGGTCAAGGTTGACGATGCCGGGCTGCACCCAAGCTATGCCGTTTTCGACATCAACCGATAGCAGCTTGTTCATCCGAGTAGTGGACACCACCACTGGACGCCCTAAAGGTGCAGCACCGCCAGCAAGCCCAGTGCCAGCACCTCGCGGCGAAATGGCGCGTCCGTGACGAACAGCCGCCTCCACACAAGCCACCACATGCTCAGTGGATTCGGGGAAGCAAATCGGGCCAGCGTTGCCTTCACGATAGATGGAGGCATCATGTGAGGCCAGATAACGAGCTGCGCTGTCGGCTCGCACCCGGTCAGCGCCCAGAGCATCGATCAAGTCGGCGACTAAGGCGGTGTCATCGCTGTCGGCTGTGTCGGCGACTGCGTTAGAGGCAGACGCTGAAGCTTCGTTGTGGTTACGACGAAGCGGGTTGAACACCCGACGAGTGGCAGTAAGTACAGAAACCATGACTCAAACCCTAATATACGCTTGCACAAGTAACCGAATCTCAAGCGTAGCACTGCACCGAGACTGCCTTGGCACTGCACCGAGACTGCCTTGGCACTGCACCGAGACTGTGAATTAGGATCACTGCAATGAGTGTGACTGAGGTCTCGTCGTATCACCGGGCACCTGAACAAACACCTGAAGCGCCACAGGGTTGCCCTGTCAACGGTTTCAATCCTTTCGCAGCCGACTATCAGGCCGACCCTTATGCAGTGCTTGACGGTCTGCGTGACACGCCGGTGTTCTACTCACATGAGCTGGGTTATCTGGTGGTCACTCGCATGGCTGATGTCAGCACGATCTTCTTGGATCCCGAAACGTTCGGCTCACAAAACGTGCAGGATCCGTTGTTCCCTCTCGGTCACAGCGCGCAGGAGGTGCTAGGCGCGCCCGACTTCAACCCGGTGGCGGTGATGTCCAACCGTCAATCTCCCGACCACGGTCGGATACGCAATCACACCAAACAGGGCTTCTCCAATCGTCGAATGCGCATACTTGAGCCCTATATCCGCAGCCGTAGCCATGCCTTGGTTGACGAACTGCTGGCAGCAGGCTCACCTGCGGAATTTGCGTCGCTGTTCGCTCATCGGTTGCCGGGCGAGACGATCTTTCGCTTCATCGGGTTCCCTTCAAGCGATGACGAGCAGCTCATGGAATGGTGCTCTGACCGTCTGGCCTTCACCTGGGGCAAGCCTTCGGAGGCCGAGCAGACCGGGATCGCTCAAAAGATGCTTGCCTACTGGCGTTATTGCCGCGACTTTGTGGCTGCCAGGGTTGAAGATCCAGGTGATGATTTCACTTCAGAACTGCTGGCAGTGCATCACAGCGACCCTGAACAGCTGAGCCGCCTAGAGGTTGAGTCGATCGTCTACGGCTTGTCGTTCGCGGGCCATGAGATCGTCAGCAACTTCTTGTCTAATGCGCTGATCTGCCTACTGCCTAGACGCAGCCACTGGAATGAGCTATGTGCTAACCCGTCGCTTATTGCAGGTGCGTTGGAGGAGGTGCTGCGTTTTGAGTCGCCTCAAACCAGTTGGCGGCGGGTAGCCAACCGCGACACTGAGATTGCTGGCGTAAAAGTCCCAGCGGGCACCAACATTTTGTTGAGCTTGGCGGCCGCCAACCACGAGCCTGGATGTTTCGATGACCCCAACCCCAACATATTCGACATTCATCGACCCGATGCCCGCAACCACATCTCTTTCGGTAAGGGCATCCACTTTTGTCTCGGGGCTCGGCTGGCACGTCTTGAGGCTGTCGTTGCTCTGGAGGTGCTAACCGAGCGTGTGCCTTCGCTGCGACTGGTGCAAGGACAAAGCTTGGAGCGTTTCGCCAACATCACTTTCCGCGGCCCTAAGAGCCTGCTGGTGGCCTGGGATCAAGCATCTGACTAGCCAGGGCAACCCGTGAAACCTGGATCGGGCCCGCGGCGTCGAGGCGGAGCAAAGAAGTCGTTCTCGGTGTCGGAAAGCTGACTAAACCTACGCATCAGCGCCCGGCGCTCCGCCTCCAAGTAGAGGTAACGTTGCACGTCTTTGGGAGTGTCGTCACTCATGAACATGTCAAAAGCCACAGGATCGCGACACATTTCTTCTCGTATCTCTTTGCGAGTGACAGACCCTGAGAGGGAGCGATCATCTCGCAGGCGTTTCATGCGCCAGCGATACCAGCCATTACGGGCAATCGGGACGATCAAACCCAGGTTGAACATGGTCAGCCCGAAACCCACCAACGCTGCGGCGGTCAACAGCGACGTCATAGCCTGCCTATTTCCTTTCTTTACTTAACTTCTACTTAATATGATCAATCCGAATGATCAATCCGAAACCGGATAACCTAAACAAGATCAATCCTATGATTTTGAGATTTTTCATTATATCTGATGTTTTTTCAATCGCAACCTGAACTCAGACAAAGCCGTTAGGCTCGCTCGGTCATGCCCACATTCATCACCGGGACTGGAGTCGCAGTTCCGCCCAATGTTGTCACCAACAACGACCTGACTCGGATCATGGACACCACCGACGAATGGATCCGATCACGCACCGGTGTCGTGTCGCGACGCTTCGTTGATCCCGGCACAGCAACCTCGGACCTAGCCGCAGAAGCGATCCTGGCAGCACTGGGCGAAGCCAGCCTTGACGGCGACGAAGTCGATGCGGTGGTGTGCGCCACCATGACCCCAGACCGCCAGAATCCAGGCATAGCTGGCGCAGTGCAGCACAAGGCTGGCCTATGCAATGCTTCGAGTTTCGACCTTCGACAGCAGTGCGCTGGCTTCTTGTTCGGCTTAGATCTCGGCGACATGCTGATCAGCACTGGGCGCGCCAGCACCGTGGTAGTGGTCGGTGCGGAAGTGCATGCTGGCTATCTGCCTTGGGGCGACGCTTGGGAGATCGTGCTGGGCAGAAGCGACCGATCCCCCACCAGCGACGAACTGGCTCTCGCCACCGAGCATCGTGCTTGGAGTGTGCTGTTTGGTGACGGTGCTGGAGCTGTGGTGCTGCAGCAGCAACCTACTCGATCGCTTTCGACTTTGGAGCCTGAGGGAATTCTGAAATCGGTTCTTAAAACCGACGGCGCGCATTCAGATTTGATCGAAGTGCCGGGCCTAGGATCCGCACAGCGCCCCTATGCCGATTCCGCACAGATCGCCGCTGGGTTGCATCACCCGAAAATGAACGGCGGCGGGCTTTACCGCTTGGCAGTAGAAACCATGCCAGCAGCGGTGCGTGAAGCCCTTGAGGCGGCGCACTGCAAAGTTGATGATCTGGATCTGGTGGTGGCACATCAAGCCAACGACCGCATCTTGGAAGGTGCCCGACGGCGTTTGGGGGTTGACGATGCTGTGATGCCTTCCAATATCGCTCATTGGGGCAACACCACAGCAGCGACGCTGCCGATCGCCTATCACGAAGCCCGCCAACAGGGGCAGGTAACTCCCGGTGCTTTGGTGGCTTTTACCAGCTTCGGCGCAGGAGCGCACTGGGGGGCTTTGCTCTACCGCGAGCCTGAAGCTGACGACCTGCTATGAACGCACTACAACAGGCTTGCGAACGTAGAGTGACTGAGCCGAGAGTGAGCGAACTGTGAGAGAAGTGAGCGAACTGTGAGCGAAGCGGGGGCTTTCGGCCTGGCTGCGGCGGTCAGTGCAGTGCTGGTGATCGGCTGCTGGCTCGTCAGCCTTATCAAGCGTGACGCTTCGATCATTGATCCGTTGTGGTCGCTGATCTTCGTGGCGATCGCATGGTCTCTGTGGGGTTTCAGCGACGATGTCGATGGGGACCGAGCGGCGCTGATGCTAGTGATGGTCACTCTTTGGGGGCTGCGGTTGAGCGCTCATTTGACTATTCGCAAATGGGGCGAGCCTGAGGACTTCCGCTATCAGGCATTCCGGGCTCGCTGGCAGCCGTTCTGGTTGATGAGTCTGCCGGTGGTGTTTTTGCTACAGGGGGTTTTGGCGCTGATGGTGTCGCTGCCGTTGCAGGCCGTGCTGAGCGACACTGATCCTTCGGGTTTGGGTTGGCTTGACTGGATCGGTGTCATGGTCTGGGCGCTGGGCCTGATCTTTGAATCCGTCGGCGACGAGCAGTTGCGTCGGTTCAAAGCCGATGCAGCCAACCGTGGCAAGGTCATGGACCAAGGCTTGTGGCGTTACACCCGCCATCCCAACTATTTCGGTGACAGCGTGGTGTGGTGGGGCATCTGGTTGGTCGCTGCGGCTGCTGGTGCGTGGTGGAGCGTGATAGGCCCGGTGTTGATGACTTACCTGCTCATTCGGGTGTCGGGAGTGGCAATGCTGGAGCGAAAAATCGACAAGCGTCGACCCGGTTACGACGACTACAAGTCCCGCACCAGCGCTTTTGTGCCGAGGCCACCCCGACGCTGACGCTTTTGTTGAATACGCTAATTTTCTTCGTCGTCGTTGCGTTCGTCGTCGTTGCGGAACCACACAGTCTGCTGAGGGAACGGAATTTCGATGCCAGCCTCATCGAAGGCTTCCTTGAGCCGCAGCCGCAGTTCGCGCTCGACGCTCCACTGCATTGACGGCTCTGTCTTGACCGCCACTCGCAAAGCGATACCTGATCCGCCTAGATATTGCACACCCCACACATCTGGGCGTTCGGCGAGTTCGTCGCCACCCCATTCGGGGTCTTCCCAGAACTCTTGCGCCACCTTGTGGATGACCCCCATCGCCATGCGCAGATCGGTGTCATAGGACACTTCAATATCGATCAAGGCTCTTGACCAGAGCTGCGAGAAGTTGCCCACACGGGCGATTTCACCATTAGGGACATGCCACACAGTGCCTTTGACATCGCGGATAGTGGTTGACCGCAGCGACACTTCCTCAACTGTTCCAGTGGCGTAACCGAGGTCTACCACATCACCCACACCGTAGTGATCTTCGACCAGCATGAACAGACCAGACAGGAAATCCTTCACGATTGACTGGGCACCGAAACCCAGTGCCACACCACCGATACCAGCCCCAGCGATCAGCGGACCCAGATTCACGCCGATCTCGCCCAGCACGATCAGCAGCGCAAAAATCCAGATCAAAGCCACGGTCACGCTGCGCAGCACATGACCCAGAGTCTCAGCTCGTGACTCGGCACGCGATCGCGCATCAGCATCAGCGAGACTCTTCACCGGCCCTCTCTCACGCAGTTTCTGCAGCCGGGCACTGCTCGGAGCAGTGGCGATGCGCTTGGTGAAACGAACGATGGCGCGTTTCACTATGCGTGTAGCGATCCAAGCCGCTACCAAAATCAGGGCTATGCGGATCGGGCGATCAAGCAACCAGTCGGCTGCGCTGGCCAAGCTGTCATTGCCGGTCCAGTCAAAGACCTGTTCGCACACGAAACCCCGGTTTGATTCACCGCAGGCATCAGCGATCCCCTGCAACGGCGGTGTCTGAGCAAAAACGTTCATCACCCCACACAATAATAGAGATGCATGGGGAGTCGAGATATAGATGCGAGGGATTCGGGATAGTGAGCTTTGCTAAGCATTGGAGGCTGGTTGTCTTGGTGGGGCTGGCTCTTTGTGCCAGCGGATGCGCCAGCGACTCTGAACCGGTGACTGTGACGGTTCCGCTTTTATCCGCAGAGATTGAAACCACACCAGATATAGAAAGCTCTCTAGAGGCACCTGAAGTGGCAGCAGATCCTGCTGTTATGCCAGCTCCGGAACGTCCTGTGGCTATAGAGGGTCCTGCATTTGTTGGTATGAATTCCCAGCTATGGCAATCCTTTACCGGCTTGACAGGCACACAAGAGGAAGCCTGGGTAGAGCGTGTTCAACGAGCTTGTGATGCTCCGATCTGGGAGCGCAGCCCAGCAGAAGCGCTAGCTGCTGAGTTGATCCGATCCGATGGAGGTGATCCTGAAGATTTCAGTCCTTTAATGCAAGATACCACACTCCTAGATGCTGGAGTGTGGGTGCTTTGGAGACTCGCCTACTCATCACCTCAAGGCTGCCCAGAAGCTTTTCCGTTTCCGCCACTGGCAAGCACCGTATTGACTTGGAACAACATGACTGGTCTACTAGGGATGACAGCGCTCGCTGAATGGAGAACAATGCTTGATCGGGTATGCGCCGTCACGCCCTTTGATGGCCCTGAGGCAGAGCAAGTCGCCACGGAGTTCGTAACCGCTGCCGGTGCTGCCGTCGAACCCGGCACGGTCATGAATGCGGTTACCGCTCTTCAAGTGATAGTGCGACAACCCGGTATCTGCTCATAGCGGCATCACCCCTCGGCCTAGCAGTCGAGCTGCCTGAGCCTTCGTGTGGCCACCGCCGAGCGGGGCTAGATTTATGGGTCTATATGGTGTCGGTACGCGACACTGGCCCAAAGCTGCGGCCGCTTCGATCACTGGCTGCCCTGCTAGCTGTGGCTGTAGTGATGTTGATCTCTGCTGGCTGTGGTGCCAGCAACGAAGACGAGATCGTGGTGATGGCTGCCTCGTCGCTGACCGATGCTGTCGAAACGGTGCTCGCCGACCATGGCAACGTGAGCGCTGTGTTCGCAGGAAGTTCCACTCTGGTTGCTCAACTAGCTGAGGGCGCGTCCGCTGACGTGTTGATTACCGCCGATCAGGCCACCATGAACCGAGCCACCGCTGACGGATCGGTGCAAGGCGTCTCATCTGTGATTGCCAGCAACTCGCTGGTGTTGGCGACCGCTTTAGGCAACCCCGGTGCTATCACCGAACTAGCAGACCTATCTCGTAGTGATCTGCTGATCGGATTGTGCGCTGAGGCAGTGCCTTGCGGAGCGTTGTCACAACAAGCGCTCGCGGATGCTCAGATAGAGGCCGCCCCCGACACGCTGGAACTAAACGTTCGTGCTCTTGTGGCCAAGCTTGCGCTGGGTGAACTTGATGCTGGTTTGATTTATCGCAGCGATGCTCTCGCAGCGGGGCTGCCGGTGGTGGAGGCACCGCAGCTCGCGGGCCGCAGCAACCGCTATCACATCGCTGCGGTGTCGGCACAGCCCTCGCTGAGAGTGCAAGCTTTGATTGATGACTTCACTGCCGCCGACGGCGACGCTGCGATGATCTTCGCGGATCAAGGTTTCGGGCCGCCATGACAGCCGACACCAACAACGGCCCCGTTGCCGACAAGACCACTGACGCTAGCAACGCCGAAAACGCCAACATTGCAAGCAACGGTGTCTCAACAGTTGAGCATCAGCATCTGAGCAGCAAGTTGCCTGCGACTCTCACTTGGGTCGGATTCGTGGCGTTCGCTCTGCTAGCTCTGCCGGTTGCAGGGCTTTTGCAGCGGGCACCCTGGTCGACTCTGCCGTCGATCCTGAGCAGCTCTGAAGTGCTGCAAGCTTTGCGGGTTTCGCTGATTGTTAGCTTGGCCGCTGCCGCGACCTGCCTGGTGTTAGGCCTGCCGCTGGCATTCGTGCTAGCGCGTCGGCGGCTGCGCTTCCCGCGGCTTATCCGTGCTGTGGTGATGCTGCCGATGGTGCTACCCCCGGTGGTGGCTGGCACGGCACTGCTATTCGCTTTGGGGCGGCGTGGTCTGGTGGGTCAATGGCTTGACAATTGGTTCGGGGTGAGCCTGCCGTTCACCACAGCCGGAGCGGTGATCGCCGCGGCTTTTGTGGCGCTGCCATTTTTTGTGGTAACAGTCGAAGCTGCTCTGCGCCAGGCTGGCGATGAACTCGACGAGGCGGCGGCGACTCTCGGAGCAGGTGCATGGTCTCGGATAGTGCATGTGGCGCTGCCAACGATCCGTCCGGCGCTGTTCGCTGGCATTGGGTTGGCATGGGCTAGAGCTCTGGGAGAGTTCGGTGCCACGCTCACATTCGCGGGATCTTTCGGTGGTCGCACCCGCACTCTGCCGCTAGAGACTTATCTGGCTTTGGAGCGAGACCCAGAAGCTGCAGTAGCGGTCAGCCTGATCCTGATAGCAGTAGCGCTGGCTGTGCTAGTGGCTCTACGAGATCGCTGGACACCAAGATGACTATCGAACTTGACGGTGAACTGGCGCGCTCAGGCTGGACATTGCAAGCCGAGCTGTTAGAGATCGGCGAAGGAGTCACTGCGGTGATCGGTGCCAACGGCGTCGGCAAGACCAGCCTGGGGCGAGCATTGGCTGGGCTTGACCACCTGCAGCAAGGTCGACTACTCATTGACGGGGTTGTCGTTGATGAGCCCGAGGCGGGAGTTTTTGTGCCTGCTGAGTTGCGTCCAGTGGGCATGGCGTTTCAGGATTATCGGCTCTTTGGGCATCTCAAAGCGATCGACAACGTGGCTTTCGGTTTGCGGCGCTGCGGAGTTGATCGTCGCAGCGCCCGCAGCCGAGCCTCACAAGTGCTTGAGCGGGTTGATTTGGATCCGCATGTGTGGCAGAAGCGACCAGCTGCGCTGTCTGGAGGGCAGCGTCAGCGGGTAGCGCTGGCCCGAGCTTTGGCGGTCGAACCCGATGTGCTGATAGTGGACGAGCCGCTAGCGGCGGTGGATTCTTCGGGTCGGGCACGGCTGCGTAGCTTGCTGAGCGAATCGCCAGCGCGCTATGTGATCCTGATAACTCATGATCCTGTGGATGTCGCCACGCTGGCTCAAGAGGTAGTCGTGCTAGATGCGGGCAGCGTGGTTAGCCAGGGATCACTAGCCGAGGTGACCGCAGCGCCCGGCTGCGAATGGGCGGCTTCGTTTCTGGGCGCCAACGTGATAGCCGCAAAAGCCCAAGTGGGGGGCTAGTCGCCTATCTGAGACTGAAGATAGTTCTGGATACCGATGTCGGCGATGGCGCTTTGCTGGGTTTCGATCCAGTCGAGATGGCCTTCTTCGCCGACCAGCAAACCTTCGAGCAGATCACGGGTACCCACATCTTCGTGTTTGGTGGCTAGCAGCACACCTCGGCGGTAGCGCTCAATAGCGGCCTCCTCAAGCTGCCTGTCGTTCTCGAGCTGCTCTTCTACCGTGCCCCCAGTTCGCATACCGGTGAGGCTTTCAAGTCGCGGCATCCCGTCAAGGTAGAGGATGCGATCCATCAGCTTCTCAGCGTCATGCATCTCTTCGATTGACTCTTCGCGCATTTTGGCGGCTAGGCGGGTCCAGCCCCAGTCTTCGCACAGTTTGGAGTTGATGAAATATTGGTTGATTGCGGTTACCTCAGCGGCCAAAGCCTCGTTGAGGAACTCAATAATGTCTGGTGAACCTTTCATGGCACCAACCCTAACCGATTTGGGCTCCATACAGACCACCTTGCTCTTCTCAGAACTCAGGGCTTGTCTCGGGATCAGTCCTCCACTACGTGGCTTGCGAAATCGTCGAGATATTTGATCCAGGCTTGAAGATCGACCGTGCCGCTGCGATCGACGCATTGCGCTGCGGCTTCGCCCATAGCCAGAACGTGATGCAGATTGTCGAGCACTCCAAGACCGTGACGTCCCAGCGAAACGATGCTGTCACTAGCAAGCGAACGCAGCCACGCGTCAATGATTGTTCGGGCATCCATTGATGATTTCTCATAGACGGGATACACCGACGGAAGCCGCTTCACCTGCACCTGTTGTGGCTCTGCACCTCTGAGGCCGACTGCGGCTATTTCGGCTGTGACAAGCTCGGCAAGGCTGTCGTCGCTGCTCTGCCATATTTCATCACCGGGCCAGCAAGGAATCTCGGCACAAAGCACTGTGGTGGCCAGCGGATCATCACCGTCGCGGTAGTTTTTCGGCTCTGATAGGCGTGATATCACTGTTTCGGGGCCGGGGAAATAATGCGCGTCCCAGGGTGTGAACTGCTCACGGTTCAACACCAGGTAAACCAGCACGAGTCCACGGTTGCGGCAGCGGCGCAAAGCTGTGAGCACAGCGTCGTTCGGCGCAGGCACCAATGCGGCAGCAAGAGCGGGCAGCGGCATCGTCGTCAACACAGCATCGGCGCGAATGGTGTCAGCGCAGACGGTGCCAGCGCGGGCGGTGCCAGCGCGGGCGGTGCCACTGTCGGAGCGCACCGACACAGCCTGGTCAGTAGTTTCGATTGCAATTACACGGGTCTGCTTGCGCAATTCGACGCCAGCTTCGGCGCAGGCTTCGGCGAGTGCTTCGCTGAGTTGGCCGTAGCCACCACGCGGATACCAAAAGCTGCTCGCCTGTGCCTTTGAGGTGCCAAAGACTCGTTTCAGGATGTCTACGGCGCTGCTGACCGGCACTCTGCGCAGAGCCAGTTCACGGTGCAACTCAGACGGGGTGCAGCCATAGAGCTTGCGGGCGTAGGGCGTGTAGAAATCCCGTGCCACTGTAGGTCCTAGCCGGTGCCTGATCTCGGCAGTGAAACTTGTAGGAGAGCGATTCGTCAGCCGTCGCAACGGAGCAGTCAAGACATCAAAAGCAGCGCCCGCCGCAAAAGCTGGTGGCAGGTTGCGAGCCATATCTGCAGCCCGTAACGGAAAAACAATCCATCGTCGGTTCAGGAGTATCCGCCCCCGGCGAGGCCTTAACTGCAGATCCGATCCGAGACGCGATTCGAACAAGTCCAAGAAACGCTGCGGAGTGGCCGGATGCAAGCGATGCGAGCCGTAATCCACACTGTGGCCAGCGATCTCGAAGCTGGCCGACATACCCCCGACGCTTTGAGTCGCTTCCACAAGAATGCAGCGATGGCCACGTCGTGCGCTGCACAGCGCAGCCATGAGCCCGGCCGGGCCTGCCCCTACTACGACTATCTCAGCCATTAATTATCTCAGCCATGAATGCCTAAGCGTGGATGAATCGCGGTTTTTCAATGGCCTCAGTCAGTCTCAGTCGTGTAAGGTATGCCTAATGCATACTATATTGCAAAGTAAATACGGTTCTAAAGCGAATCCAGTTCTTGCAGTTCTGAGGCCAGCGTGAGCGTCGGTGTGGCAGCGGTCACTGGAGCGGCGGTCACTGTGTCGGCGGTCACTGGAGCAGCCGGATTCATAGGCTCTCATCTTGTTGAACTGCTGCTTGACAGAGGCCACAAGGTGATTGGTTTGGACTGCCTTAAGGCTGGCTACAACGCTGCAACGAAGCGCCGCAACCTCCAAAAGGCAACAAGGCATCCGGCTTTTCGGCTGGTGATTGACGACGTTCGCTACGCCGATCTTGTCGGGTTGTTCAGGGAGGCCAGCACGGTGTATCACCTAGCGGCTATGGCTGGGGTGCAGGACTCATGGCACTCCCCCGGCCAGTTTGATGTAAATGTGGCAGGCACGCAAGCAGTTCTAGCGGCGGCATTAGCAGCCGGAGTGAAGCGCGTAGTGCTGGCGTCGAGTTCTTCGGTTTATGGAGAAACGGCAACCGCTAGCGGTGCTAGAGCGCTGAGCCCGACAAGCCCCTACGGTGCCGCGAAAGCAGCCTGTGAACACCTCGCGGGTGTCTACGGTCATAGAGGCTTAGATGTGGTGGTGTTGCGTTACTTCACCGTGTTCGGTCCACGTCAACGTCCCGACATGGCTATGCATCGTATTTTTGCGTCAACCTTGCCCGATGCACCGATTTTTTGTCGTCGCGGCACCGGTAAGCAAACACGCGAGTTCACGTTCGTGGGTGATGTAGCTGCGGCGACGCTTGCTGCGGGAACAGTAAGCGAAGCGGCAGGTAAGACCTTCGATATCGGCGGCGGCTGCCGCCATTCACTCAATGAAGTGATCACCGCGGTAGCAACGTTGAGCGGTGCCAGGGTGCGGATTCGTGAAGTGCCGCTGCCAGCCGGTGATCCGCAGGCAACCGTCGCCGACATTGAGGATGCCCGCCGGGTGCTGGGTTGGATGCCTGCTACCGACCTGCATTGCGGTCTGGCTGAGCAGGCTTCGTGGCATCAACAAATGTGGGCGCTTCAAACTGCTCGCCGTGATCATCTCCCGGCGATGAATACCGAGCAGCCGCTGCCGGTTGTGGCTTCAGTCTGAGCCACACCAACAGAGTCACAGCAGCAATCAACGCCACCCAAACAACAGTCAGTGCCTGCGAGGCACCCACATAGTTTCGGTGATCTGGCAGCAGCGCCGACCAGACCTGATATAGAGGATTAGCGGTCTCGGTAAAGTCGACGATCAGGGTGCGGCGTCCGGTGGATGCCTCCACCACCAGCCAAAGCCAGTTGAAAGTGCCTAGCAGACACCCTGTGAGAAGCAGCAGACGTAGACCACGTAACTGCTCGACAAGCATTGCTGCTGCTATCACCACTACGGGCAGCACCGCTACCACTTGACGGCCGGGCCACCACCAGCCGTGCATGGTCAAAGCGGCCCATACAGCCATCGCATATCCAACCGAGAACACACACAGCAGAACCGCGCGCCGTCCGTGCTGTCGCCTGCGACTCCAAGCGAAAAGCGCTGGCACAGCCAGCAGATAGGCGGGGGTCCATGCCGCCAGTCCGAAACCGCGATCCACGATAAGGCCGATTAGCCGGCGACTTCGGCCCACATAATCGGGATCAGAGCCGAAAACCAGCAACTCGCCGTCAACGAAATGATCACCGCTCGCATAGGCAGTCCAGCCTCCATAGACAATGCGATGAAATATCAGGTATGCCACGCCAGCGACAGCCAGCACAGCAAAGTTGAACAGAAGCTGGAGTCGATGCCTCGGCCACAGCCGCAGCACCATCACAACCGCAAGCACTGCGGCCACCGGCACGAACTTCACCGACAGCCATGGCAGAGCCACAATGCTCACCACCGCTGAAACCTGTCCGACACGGCGCAAAGGTCCAGTGACTGCCGCTAGACCCAAAGTCACACAGAGTGCAGCAGGCATCTCGGGATAGACCTGCGTGGCGTAACTCACCAGAGGCGGCGCTGCAAAAAAAGCCCCCGTCACTACAGCTCCAATGCCGGGGCTAACGCCGAATCGTCGCACCGCCAGCCACAGAGTCGCTGCCGCGGTTGCTGCCGCGATTGCTGCCAATGCGGTCTTGGCTGCGACCCAGCCCCCCAACAGCATGGGCAGCGCCAGCAGGGCAGGCAGCAGCGGATCATGCGGACTGATACGCCGTCCAGAGTCATCAAGCGGAATCGTCTGCGGGTTCAAGTTGATCTCGTGAAAGGGTTCGAATCGCCCCTCAGCCAGTTCGTCGCTGATGTCAAGATCGAAGTCTTCAGCGATGCTGATCGCAGTGATCAAATACTGCGGTTCATCGGCCGTAACCCGAGCGCCATAGCTGGCTCGAGCGCCGATAGCGGGTAAAGCCAACGCAAAAACCCACAACGCCACCGCCATCATCGCCAGCACAAGCCTTGCAGGCGTTGCAGGCGCTACAGGCACCGCAAGCGCTTCGAACTTGGCTGTCAGAAATTTCACAGCAGATGATCTCGCCGAATCACTAGAAACCATGTCAACACAAATGAGAGCGCCACCAGCACCACAGCCATGATCCCGGCTTCGGCGATGAAGGCATCCTCAAAGGAACTGAAGATCCTGGTGGCCAAAGTCGAAAATCCCAGCGGCGACACAAACAAACTGATCGGCAGTTCCTTCATCACCGACAGCAGCACCAGACCGGCACCAGCAAGCAAACCGGGTGCCATCATCGGCAGATCCACCGCCAAGAAACGACGCAGCCGACCAGCGCCGAGGATCTGCGCTGAGTCATGCAGGCGTTGAGGCACCCCTCTCACCGCCACCAGCGTCACCCCCATAGCTAACGAACCGAAACGCACCATGTAGGCGAAGATCAGAAGCGCCATAGTGTCGTTGAAGAGTTCGAAAGCAATATCTGACCGCAATGTCCAGAACCGTATTGACAGCGCTATGAGAATGCCGGGAAGGGCGAAAGTGCTGACCACCAGCGCGTGTGCGAAGGATCCGACGCGTGAGCGATAACGACCAACCAGCAGTGCTATAGGAAGCACCGCTGCGGTGGATACCAGTGCTGCGACCACGCTGACACCAACAGTGTTGACGGTGGCCTCATACACCTTGGGAAAGTCGATAGTGAGTTCGCGTCCGCCCGTTGCAGAGCGCAACAAGCCCCTTGCGGCCCAGTCCCCCAACGCAAGCAGAGGCGCGCCAACAGCGCAAGCGACAGTCAAAGCGACGAAACCTGTAGCGGCTGCGCGCCAACGACCGAGCGGATAAATCATCGGTTGACCAGAACGACCCGAGGCTGCATCGGGCAGACGCTGCGAGAAACCGCGTTCGCCCACCACCACAAGAGCAGCCAAAACTAAAAGAATCAGACTCAGCGCCAAAGCGACCGGAGGGTTGGCCAGTTGATTAGTGGCGATTGCACGAGTCAGCGTGTCGTAACGCATCAACTGCACCGCTCCGAAGTCGCTGAGCGTATAGAGAAACACCAGCAGCGTGCCTGCCCCCATCGCTGAAGCGGTTTGCGGTATGCAGACACGACCGAACACTTTGAGCGCTGTATCTCCGAGCACTCGGGCGCTCTCCTCAAGAGTGCCAGGCAATTGCCGCAACCGAGCCGCTACCGGCAGATACACGTAGGGATAAGTCATCAGGGTGAGCACCAGCCAGGCACCGCGGAAACCGCGCAACTCTGGGGTCCGATCTATGCCGAAGCTAGACATCAGATCATTGGCCAAACCTCCTGGGTTGAGAGCATGAATGAGCGCTGCTGCTCCTACGAAAGTCGGAAACACCAGCGGCAACGGCAACAAGATCCGCCAGAGCCGCAGTAAGGGAAGATCGGTGCGGCTGGTGAGCCAGGCCAAGCCGGTTCCCAGACCCAAAGCCGCAGCCGACACCGAAACAGCTAACTGAAGTGAACGCCACAACGGACCGATGGTTCGGTCGCTGATAAGCAGGCCTGCTGGATCAGACCCGGCAGCGAAGTTCCTGTAAACCAGATAAACACCTGGGAAGGCGAATATGGCGGCTGCGGCTAGGCCCAGAATCCGCAAAGTGACAGATGCCCCCGAGCAGTGAGTCATCCCAGTCAAGGCGACGGTCACCCCTTGAGCATGCCTCAAAGAGTTACTGCCCACCACGCCACTGGCGTCACTGTTTGGCTGACATTATTGGTTGGCTGACATTATTGGTTGGCTGGCATCATTGGTTGTAGATGCCGCTTTGTTCAATGATGCGGGTGCTCTGCTCGAAGCCACCGCCGAGAGCATCAAAGTCAACTGTGCCGATTTCGAGCGCATTCAACGGCGGGAGGATCTCGGCTGGTTCAACCCCAGCCGCCAGCGGATATTCGAAGGTTCTTTCGCTGAAATATCGCTGCACCGGCTCTGACAGCAGATACGCAATCAACTCGTTGGCTGCTTGCTGGTTTTCGCTGCCAGCAGTGATCGTGGCGGCAGTGATAATCAGCAGCGAGCCGATGTCGTCATCAGCCAGAGCATGGTTGGCGGCTCTGTGTCTGTCGCCGGAGGCCGCAGCCTCTTGGTACTGGTAGTAGTGATTGACTAAGCCCATGTCGATCTCGCCACGTCCAGCTGCCTCAACGATTGAACGATTGTTGGGGTAGAAGCGGGCGTCGTTGTCGACCATGTTGTTGAGCCACTGCGCGGCTGTGTCGCTGCCGTATTGATCACGAAACACTGTGAACCAGTCAATGAATGAGCCGTTGGTGGCAGGGATTGCGACGCGTCCCCGGTAGCGATCTTCGGTGAGGTCAAATACCGATTGCGGCAGATCATCAGGTGGCACTGAGTCAATGTTGTGAACTAGCACCCGCTTGCGACCAGAGAAGCCAACCCAAGTGCCAGACTGCGAACGGCTCTCATCCGCCACTAGGTCAAGCACCGATTCGGCGATGACCCCAAGCAGGCCGTCGCTTTCCAAGAATCCCACAGGCCCTGGCGAGCGCGACAAAAACACATCTGCGGCAGTGCGATCACCCTCCTCGGACATCAACAAGGCTAGATCGGTGGAACTCCCCCAGCGAACCGCCACGTCGGTGCCGGTCTCACAAGCGAACGCTTCGAGTGCGGGGCCGATCAGGTTCTCGGTGCGACCCGAATAGACCGTGACTTCACGGCCGTTTGAGGAGGCGCAGTTACCGCTGTAGATGTCGGCTGCGGCACCGTCAAGGGAACGATCTTCACCGCAGGCCCCTGCGATCAACACCAAGGCCAGAGCCAGCGTCAAGCCAAAGACTAGTTTCTTCATAGGTAGCACTATAGCCAGGGTTTGCGAAAATCGTAAGGTATGCCTAACTTCAGCTAGGCTCTTGTGAAGTGATGAACTCAGCAGCCCGCGGGCTTCGCTCAATATCGCTTAGAACCCTTGCAAAAAAACTGCCTCGCCGTGCGGCGATTCTGCTGGTCGTTATGGTCACCACTTTGTCGATAGTGGTCGTTGCTCGTGGTGTTGACGCTTCGGCACTCGGAAGTGCCGCACAAACAGCTTGGCGTCAGCCGCTTGGAGTGGCTGTTGCGGTGGTTGGGTTCGGCTCGGCGTTCGTGCTGCGAGCTGCTGCCTGGCAGCGAGTCCTGCCAGGGCTCAGTTTCGGGCAGAGTCTCGGCGGGATTCATTTGGCTCTGGGCGGCAACCATGTGCTGCCGCTGCGTCTTGGTGAGCCGTTAAGGGTCGTGAGCGTGGTGCGCCGTGGCGGGGTGAGCATTGAAGCTGCGACAGCGTCCACTGTGGCATTGCGCTCGGTTGATCTGGTAGCAGTGATCGGATTGGGGCTGATAGTCGCGCCTGTCGCTTTATTGCAGTCGAACACTAAGACGCTGCAACTGTTGGTAGCGGTGGTTGCCGCAGTGGCGGTGGCGGCCTGGCTGTGGATGAGGCGGCTCGCTATGAAACGCCGAGATGTCGAAGCGCCTGACGCAGCGGCTCTGTTGCTGTCGATCATGTCTTGGCCGGCTGAAGCGGTTTTGGTGTGGCAAGCAGCGCATTGGGCTGGCTTAGATGTCAGCTACCCGCAGGCTTTGGGAGTGACCGCAGCATCGGTTGCGGCGCAACTGGTGGCGATCGCTCCCGGCGGTTTCGGCACTTATGAAGCCGCAGCGGTTGCTGCCTACGTGGCTCTGGGTCACGATGCGGGCGATGCGCTGGTGGCCGCGCTGGCAGCTCACAGCCTCAAAACTGCTTACTCGCTGGTGGCTGGAGTGGTGGCTGTGCTGGTGCCTAGTCCCAGCCTGGTGGGGCGGCTCCGATTGAGACCCGTGAGAAGTCTTGTCGCTGCGCCAGCACAGGCAACAGAGCTTCAGGAATATGGAAAGCCAACGCTGTCTGACAGCCCTGCAGGATCACACAGCGACACGCCGGTGCTGTTGTTCATGCCAGCGCATAACGAAGCCGACTCTGTTGCCGACTGCGTGAAGCGCACACCCGCTGAAGTGCTAGGGCATCAAGTGCAAGTGCTGGTGATTGATGACGGCTCTGATGACTCCACGGCACAACGGGCTAAAGCAGCAGGTGCTGATGTGATCAGCCTGGGGCACAACCGCGGGCTAGGGGCCGCCGTGCGAGTGGGGCTAGCTGCGGGTGTTGAACGCAGAGCCGCTGCTGTGGCTTTCTGCGATGCCGACGGTGAATACCCTCCCGAAGAGCTGTCAGCGTTGATCGAACCGATACTTGCAAGTCGTGCCGACTACGTAGTGGGCAGCCGCTTCATCGGCGAGATACACCACATGCGGCCACATCGCCGACTCGGGAACCTGATCCTCACTCGGACGCTTTCTCTGGTTGCTCGCCAGCGGATCAGCGACGGACAGTCGGGCTATCGAGCCTTTTCTGCTAAAGCAGCCGCTGATGCTGAGATCATCCACGACTACAACTATGCACAAGTGCTGACCCTTGACCTCCTAGCCAAGGGATACCGC
>JAPYNU010000051.1 GCA_028283245.1 Candidatus Aldehydirespirator catecholifindens
CCCCTAGGCGAAAACATTGGTTTGCAAATCGGTAGGAACTGTCTGAGGTAAGTGGTACAGTTACAAGAATGTTATTAGCAGGTCTGAATATCAATTCACATATCTTGCTCAAACTGCTATCCGGCGAGATCGGAATTGTGCCAGATAGCAGAACTTCGCTGTGACCGGGGTCAACGAAACCATTTCGGTGGCTGCGGCGGCCAGCAATTTGGTCGGTCATCGCAGGAAACGGAAAGAGATCGCGGCCAAGTTCATTGGGCAGAAAATTGCTTTGGCTTCGGCAGACTGCGACCGAGCCTTGGACAAACTCTCCTACGAAGTTGCTGGTGAACTCCGATCCCTTAACTGCACCTTAGCTGCCATCGCTTTATCTGATGACCACGAAGAAGCCCGCCTCTACCTGGAACGGATCGTGGCGGAAGTTGTCCAAGAGCATCGCTGATTCATTAGGGTGCCGATATGTGAGGCAGATGCTGCATCAGAGTCGTTAACAGTTCCCTGCCATCGCACAGGAGGTTTGGTGATGAAACTAGTCAAGGCACGCGTGCAAAACTATCGCTGTATTCGAGATACAGGATGGTTCGATGTTGAGAACGCAAAACGATAATGGTTGGGCCTAATGAGGCGGGCAAGACAGCGGTTCTAGAGGCGCTACAGCAGATCAGACCCCCCAGAGGGTGTGAATAAATTCGATCCTCTGAGAGATTATCCTCGAAAGTTGTACAACGCCGATATCCAATCCGGTAAGCTTGACCCGAGTGAGATCCCGGTGGTATCTGCGAGATTTGAACTCGAACCGGGTGACCTTGCTGCGCTTCCCGACGGATTTGAAGATGCCACCTACATCTACACGCGCAACCTCGACAACAGCGGCAAGCAGAAGATAGAAGGAGGCCCACAACTAGTTACCTTCACAGAGGAAGTACGCAAAGACCTCCATCGCATGGCTTCGCACGTTGATAAGCGAACCGCTGAGAGCCGCGAGGATGACGAGTGTGTTCCAAGCGCGGAACTTGAAGAGGTCATTAAAGACTGGCAGGTTGATGCCACGAAGATTACTGACGACAGGGCAACAAAACTGCAACAATGGCTCGACTCAATTGCTACCGACTTAGATGAGACCAATAGCAGTGAAGACAACCGTCACAGCCGCCTCCTTGGCTACACACGCATTCCTCAACAGCGCTCTAAAGCGCTTGAGGCGCTCGCCTCCCAGATGCCGGTGTTCGTCTACTTCAAAAACTACTTCCGAGTCCGCCCCAGCCTGCATCTGCGGAAGTTTGCAGCACGAGTCGATCAGAAACTGCTTGAGGATGAACGCTACGACTTTGGGAATTGATGTCTGCTCAAGTTGCTTGGATTCTCTGCTCACGAACTCGCTGATCTGGGAGATGCGTGTGATCCTGATGACAACGACCCCGAAGCCTTCGGTAGGTACCGCAGCCAACTTGATGAACGCAACATAAAGTTGAACGCCGCTAGCGTGCGACTCACGGAGGACATACGCTCTGTCTGGAACCCTGACTCTGCTAGGGATGAAGCCGACACGGTATTGATTGAGGCTGACGGCCAGTATCTGCGAGTCGTGGTTCAAGACGAACTAGGAGTTAAGATTGACTTTGATCAGAGGTCGGAAGGATTCCAATGGCTGGTTTCATTCTTCGTCGTGTTCTCAGCGGAAGCCGCAGACGCGTATGACAATGCTGTCCTGTTGCTTGATGAACCAGGTCTAAGTCTTCACGGACTCAAGCAACGGGAGTTCCGTCACACAGTCTCAAGGCTTGCGGAAGCCAATCAGATGTTGTACACAACGCACTCGCCTTTCCTCGTGGGGCCAGATGAACTGGATCTCGTAAGAGTCGTTGAGATGACCGATCGTGAGATTGGCACCAAGATGCACACGACTATCACTGCGAACGATCCAGCCGCTCTGCTTCCCCTTCAAGAGGCTCTCGGCTATGATCTAGCTCAGAGCCTCTTCGCCCATCAACGCAATCTGATTCTTGAAGGTCTTACCGATTACTGGTACGTTGATGCCACAGCCCACTTGCTGAGTGAAGCTGGCATGATTGACCTTGATGAGCGGATTGCGTTGATACCTGCGCGCGGTGCTGGAAGAGTCGTCTACTACGCCACAATCCTCCATGCCAACAACCTCAAAGTGGCTGCGCTGCTTGACTCTGACAACACTGGTCAGGCTACCGCGACTCAGGACAACCTTGTGGATACCCTTGGTAACAATCGGATCCTGCGAACGAAAGATGTTTGCGCTGATACAATCTCCAAGCCGGAGATAGAGGATCTCTTACGTAGCACTCTGATGGCAGTAGCCAAGTCTGAATATGGCTGCGATGTATCTGAAACGGCTTCGGGTCAGCCTAATCGATCTATAGTGCAAATTTTTCTGAAGAAATACAAGACTTTTCGAAGTATCATCTTGCAAAAGCGTACTATCGCTGGACTCGAGAAAACGAAGCGTCACAGCTAACTGAAAGCGAACGCCAATCGTGGACAGATCTCATCAAACGAATCAATAAAGCTCTTAAATGAACGGCACGTGCCGAAAGTGAGATGGGCGAACTTCACTGGTCAAGTTCACCTACTTCCACATCTACCCCAACCCATCACTCAGCAAGACGCTGCCACAGCCGGGCCAGATCGAGATTGATCCGACAAGGAACTCAGATTGCAGCACCTAGTCAGTGTCCGCTACTAAAATCACTTCAAGCTTACGGTTCTCCGATATGAGGTTCCCCTAGATGGTAGGAGGTAAACCCTGCTATGCCAGATGAGTTGAGTCCCTGCATCCAGCTGCGGGCTCTCGTTGCCAAGCGTCTACCTGAGTACAACAGGGCTCTCAGTGCTGTCAGACGAGAACTAGATGCTTACGCCTGGCAAGTGCATTCCGCCGTCGCGCCTAGAGGTATCGGGCTCCTTCTGGCGCAAACCGCGAACGATTTTATTGACGTGCTTGATGACATCAGCATGGTGCGCGGTCGCCCCGCTATGAGGGGTCTGCGATCCATCTTTGAATCACTTATCACGATGCTCGAAATCGCCAGTGACGGTAGCGAGGTACTAGACAGATACACCGATCAATATGCCATTGACTGTTATCAGGCTGCGACCATGAATGCAGGACTAACTGGCCTGAACGGTGATGATCTTCGCTCAGAGCGCCACCGTCGCAGAAAGCAGCAATGTATCCATAAACAAGCACGCGATAAAGCATTAGCCAAGACGGAATGGCAGTCTCGGAAAGCTTGGCCCGAGTCGTCGTTGAAAGATCGAGCTGCGCGACACGGTTATAACGCAGATTATGATCTCTACCGAGTTCTGTCGTCGCTGGTTCACGTTACTGCAGGTGGCGCTCGCGGTATTGAACGGCAATACAACGATCAACTCGCTTACCGACTCGGGCCGGATCTCCAGAACTGCCCGATGGTATTCAACGAAAGTCTTCGCTTCTTTAGGCTCTTCGCAGAAGCACTTTCTACCTACATGGATATCTCAGCCGAACGGCTCATTAGAGCGCTGTCAGCGCTGGAGGCGTTACGCAGCGATTATCGCAAACTCATTTCAGTATTGATGCTGGACTGTGGCCTGATGAACTTCCCCCAGTAGGAATGGTTGTTGTACGAGCGCTGCTTCCTAACGGTCAACGGAAGTGGCTCATTCACCACAACCAGCAGGAGCAAATTATTGAGTGTCACCCTCCTAGCAACGCAACACAGCAGCAACTCAAGAGTGCTGAAGAGGTACTAGACGAGGTAGAGCAGAGGTCCTGCATACGGGAGGAGTGGGTGACCGTCGCCCTTTTTGATACGACCGCCGAACCGTTACCTGATGCAAAATGGCGTTCCGAAATGCTATTGGCTCATCTTGACCCGATTCGTAATCCTCACAGGCTGACACTATCCTCACAGGCTGACACTCCCATGGGACCAGTAATGATAACGACAAGGTAATGAGGGAGAGGTTCTGCCTCTAGCAGCGTTGCCTTTGGTGCGGGTGATTGATGCTCTGTTCAATCACCCGTCTCTAGATCACCTGTCAACTTCCGTGCATGAGTCTAAATCTTAAGGCGGTGGCACCATCGAAGTAGGAGACTGGGATTGCCACGCCCTGCCAGTGTCCGAGAGCAGATATGACAACGGCGGTTACTAGGGTCGCAAGCCCAGCGAAGAAGGCCAGCCACAGGCCGAGCGGTTCGGTCCTTTTCGTCTAGGAAACAACCCTGGGAACTCCATGAGTGCAGCCATTCCTGTGAAGAAATTCTTCAGCGTAGGTTGGGAACGCTTAGTACTTAATCCCGTCCAAGCACTTTGAGGATTGTGGGAGATGGGTATGAGCGCCCACCCTGCAGGAGTTGAGGGCACCGGTCTTGATGTGGTTTTTGGGGTCGGAAAATGATAAGAAACATTGGTGGTGTTCATTCGTGATCTCCAAACTGTTGCACGGCTTGCTCCACTTGACGGTTCAGAATCTTCATAAGATCCTACGCCAACTCAGGCGATAGACGCATCCTCGCTACGACAGTCAACTGCGAATCATGCGGTGACATTGGGCCTACGAAGAAGTCAATTACTAGGTCATGGGGATTGGACCAGACCACAGCCCCATTTGCATAAACTCCGGCTGGCACCACATCCTCTGCGAAAGTGAGACTGAGATCAGCGCCATCATCGCTGTGGAATCCTGCCACAGGAAGCTCTGGCGCTTCCATAGAGTCTGACGTCGAAGGGTTTTGGCTAGTCATCCTTCCCTGCCATCAGAAACTATTTTCCGATCTGGGTTATGCATGGTGTCCCCTTACTGATGTAGTTCAGTTTGCCACATGAGAGCGTGGGCTACCAACTTGGGTCTGTCCGATTTTACCAACTTGGGTCTGTCCGATTTTTGTGTAGGAGGCGAGGTTTGAGGGTCTGTGGCTGGATCCGCCATAGTTGAAGACACCAAATAA
>JAPYNU010000052.1 GCA_028283245.1 Candidatus Aldehydirespirator catecholifindens
AGCTGATACTGTAATGTAGATTCCCTGATAGGGTGTCCACCTGGGCACCTCTGCAGCGGCAGGCAAGGCGTGCCGAACCGCTATCCACTCACTCAACCGGCAATAGGGGAATCACATCAAGTGGCTGAAAGAGCAACATTCGCCTCAGCCCCGCCGGTGATTCAACCAACCGTCCCAGAGATGGTGCTGCTTTACCTCCGCAGGCTTCTAGTGACCGGTGAACTCTCGCCAGGTTCCAAGGTGCCGGTGGATGCCGTGGCCAAGACATGCAATGTCAGCCCCGTTCCGGTGCGAGAAGCCCTTAAGCAACTCCAAAACGAGGGAGTGGTAGTCAACGAGCCCCGCCGGGGCTACTGGGTTACGACGCACTCACGAGAAGAGTTCGCCGAAGTCCAACACATAACTTCGCTTCTCGAACGCGAAGCGATCAGGCTTGGAGCACCCAATCTGACCGACGAAGACATCTTGCGCATGGACGACTACAGGATCGAGATGGAGCGCGCCCTCGCTGAGGGCGATCTCTGGACGACCAACATCGCGCACCGCGAGATGCACTTCGTGCCTTATCGGGCAGCTGGCATGCCCCGGCTCGTGAGGGAGATTGAGCGGCTGTGGGAGCACACCGACCACTACCGCGTGCTCTACCTCCACAAGGACAGTGATGTGCAGCAGGTTTCACTCAACCAGCACCTCGACATTATTGAGGCCTGCCGGAGCCGAGACCCTGAACGCGTAATCGGTGCGATGAGCATCCATCGGGAGTACGCCACAGCCACCATCACACCCGGACTCCTTGACGAGACCAGCACCTAGGCACGCCTCAAGCCTGCTCCTCAGCTGCATCAGCACAACAAATCAACACCAAAAGGAAAAACTACGATGCGCTTCGGAGCTTGGATCCCCTCATTTGCCTACCCCGGACTCGACTACGACAGAGCCCGCCAAGGCACCGACACCTTCGCAAGGAAAGCCAACGACTACGACATTGACCTCTGGGTGATCGACCATCTTCTCCATGCCCCAGGCCTTTACGGGATGCCTTGGCTTGAGCCCATGACCGTGCTCACTCACGCAGCGGCAGTCGCACCCGATGTCAAAATGGTAGGCACCGGGATCCTCGTGCTTCCTGTCCGCCACCCGGTGCTTCTCGCCAAAGAGATCGCCACCATGGACTACCTGACCGGCGGCCGCTATCAGTTCGGCATCGGACCGGGCTGGTATGGCCCAGAATTTGAAGTGACCGGCACTCATATCAGCGAACGCGGAAAACGAACCGACGAAATCCTCGCGGCTGTACGACTCCTCCTCACTACCCCCAATGCGACCTTTGAAGGCCGCTTCTACAACTTCACCGATGTCACCATTGATCCCCGCCCACCCAAGATGCCCAACGTCTGGGTCTCAGGAGGCTCAAGGATTCCTGACGGCACCTACGACAACGATGTGCCGGTGCTGGCTAAGACCGTCTTGAACCGGATTCTCACCGCCGACTGGTGGCTTTCGCGCTGCTCAGGCCAGCAAGAATGGGTCCATAAAGACTGGCAGATCATCAAAGAGAAGGCCGCGGAACGCAATATTGATCCTCCTCGATTCGGTCACTGCAACTTCATATACGTGGTGGACACCAACGACGGGGCCAAAGCGCGAGCAGAACAGCACATCTACTTTGAGCAGGCCATGGGCACCCACCGCAGCCACGAACACCTTGAGAAGAGCTACTTCTTCGGGTCGATCGACGAACTTGTGACTCGCCTGCGCGACCTCAAAGACGGTGGCTGCGAATACATCGTGCTAGGTCCAACCAGCGACAACCCCGAGCAACTTGACCTGCTTCACAATCTGGTGATCCCGCAGGTCAACAGCTGAACTGCGACCAAGCCGGTTTAGTCGACCGGTTCGGTGAACAGCTCATGCGCGCACTCCCCCGCTGCTGTTTGGGTCAGGATCTCGGCACCGTTGGGGGTGCAGACCAGCGTGTGCTCAAACTGGGCGGTGCGGCGACCGTCGACAGTGACTGCGGTCCAGCCGTCATCCCACATATCTACCTGCGGTGAACCCAAAGTGAGCATCGGCTCAATGGTGAAGGTCATGCCCTCAGCCAGCACGGTTGAGTGACGCCGGTCGTAGTAGTGCGGCACCTGCAATCCCGAATGGAACTCGGTTCCTACCCCGTGGCCTATGAACTCGCGCACCACGCCGAGGTTGTGTTTGAAGGCATGATTTTGGATGGCTCTGCCAATGTCTGACACTTGCGCCCCGGCAACAACCGTACCGATTCCCTCATAGAGAGCTACACGGGTCTCGGTTACTAGACGCCGGGAGTGGTCGTCGGGCTCGCCGATCATCAAAGTCACCGAAGTATCGCCATGAACACCTTCGCGATAAACGGTCACATCAATGTTGATAATGTCACCAGACGCTAGGCGGCGTGAGTCGGGGATTCCGTGGCAGATCACCTCATTAACGGATGTGCAAACCGATTTGGGGAAACCCCGGTAGCCCAACGGGCTGGGATAAGCACCAGCAGCAACTGAGGCATCATGCACGAAACGGTCAATTGCGTCGGAAGTCATGCCAACACGCACATGCTCACAGGTCGCGATCAGGATCTCAGCGGCTAATGCGCCAGTGCGGCGCATGGCCTCAAGTTCTTCTCGGGTTCGCACCGGTGACGATGTTGGAGGATGCGGTTCACCGCCGGGCATTAACGCATAAGGCGGACGTTCGACACCTGCTGGCACCACACGACGCGAACTCACCAGACCCGGCTGCACAGGGGGATGAGACACAGCGATGCTGCCTGCGCCTACCGTCGGAGCCACTCTGCGCTTGCGTTTCGCCATCACTTCAGTTCAAGCGGTTGCGTGCCCGCTGCAAGAACACCGCCATCTGGGCTTTAGAAGTAGCCGTGTCGGGGCAAAACTGCAAAGGCTCAGCCGAACAACCAAGCGTTACCCCCGAGCCGTACAAAGAATCGACAGCAGCAGCGTGAACATTGCCGTCAATATCGTCAAAACCTGCCGTCGGAGCCGCCGACAACTCGAAAGCTCGTGACAAAAAGCTCGCCATCTGGGCGCGTGTTACCGGCTCATCTGGACAAAAACGCAACGGCTCTGTGCCGCATCCCAAAGTCACCTCAAGTTCAGCCAGCCGATCAGCGTGAGCTGCCCACCATTGACTGGCATCAACATCGGCGAACTGCGACTCACCGAGCGGTTCGGGGTCACTGCCGTCAAGGACGCGCACCAGCCACACCGCCATCATCCAGCGCGGGATCGCTTCGTTAGAGCACAACAAGCCTGGAGCGCACTCGCTACCGACAAGCACACCGTCGGCTTGCAGCGCCACAACAGCGTCATAAAGTTCGCCAGCCGTTTGAATGTCGGCGGGCACAGCACCGGGCAAACCCGCCACAGCGGCCGCTCGCCGTGCGACGGCTAGCGGATGCGGACAGTCGCCGAAACTGGCTTCCACATCAGGCTCAATACCGCCTGCGGCGCTGTCACCCCCAGCAGCGAGCCATCGAAACACTGTCACTCGGGCACCTCCCAGCAGCCTGCCATCACTGGCTTGCAGGCTGCTGGTGACCTGGCCAGTGTTCTTGCCGTAGGTTTTGCTACCCACGATCGTGGCCCGTTCGTAGTAGCGCAGCGCTAGCGCTGTCACCTCCGAAGCTGAAGCCGAAGACTCGTTCACCACTAGAGCCATAGGCACAGTGATCGGCTCTGACAAGCCGTTGTCTCTGCTAACACGACGACTAGAAGCTTCGGCTCTGTGCTGCTCGCGAATGATGATCTGCTTATCCAGCAAGAAGTTGCTAACAATGTTGACGGTCGCGTCTAGGTAGCCGCCACCGTTGTCTTGCAAGTCAAACACAAGACTCTGCACGCCCGCTTCTAGCAGAGCTTCCAGTTCCTGTGCTACAGCAAGATCTGAGTTCTTGCCGAAGTTCGCAAGGCGCAGATAACCGATATTTGATGCCACAACCCTTGAAGACACGCTGGAGGACGTAACGGGTGCGGTAGAGATGGTGAAGGTTCGGTTCTCGCCGTTGCGTTCAACGACTGCCTCTACGACAGTGGCCACAGGCCAGGAGGGCAGATCACCGAGACCGCAGCCCGAACCGTTCGGCACATAGCCGTCAAGGCTTAACAAGATGTCGCCGGGTTGCAGGCCAGCTCTAGCCGCAGGGCTTTCTGGGAACACTTCAGCGATCACTAGTCGGCAGGTAGCTGATAGCTGGCTGCAGCCGACACTGCCGTTGAGCAGGCCCAGACGAATGCCGATCCCAGAGAACGGAATCCCTCGCTCTAGTGCTGCCTCTAGCTCGCGGTACCGCTCGGGGGTCAGCAAGACGTTGTTGGGATCGTTCAGCGAGTCGAACATCGCAGCTGATGCTGCCCACACTGCCGCCGCAGTGTCGGCCACCGCATCGATCTGCTGACAGGTCTGCTCAAAAGCAGCCGCAGGAAGAGCACACGGCGGGGGTGGCTCAGTGCCACGCGGTAAAAGCGGTGCCTGTCGCACTGCTGTCGCTGCGGCCTGTGCAAGGTTTTCGTCTGAGACGGCGGACTCTTCAACGTATTGTTGCTGAAGCGCGTCAAAGCTCAAGCACAGCAACTCAAACACGGCCGGGGCGTTGTCACACGACACCCGCGCAGGTGCCTCACCCTCGCTGCCTGGCTCAGTTTGTTGTGCAACAGCCAGCGAGGGCGCAGCCAAAAAAACCGTCAGCAGCACTGTAAGTGATGTCACAGCAGCACGACAGCCGGATCGCCAGCCGAGCAGTTCGCTGCTTACCCAGTGAAACCAGCCAAGTAGCATTCTATGCAATTTCAATTTGGTGAATGGCCCCTTTAGAGACTGATTTCTGTGCAGCAACCTTACCGCCGACTACGCAGGTGGGGCGACACCATCCGCCGCGCCACTAGCCTTCGACTGTGATCGTTGATCTGCATAGCGAGAAGGTCGCCAAGCAGTGACTTACAGACAGTGACCTAAAACAGTGACTTACAGCAAAGCAGACAGCTTCGGGCCGCTGGTAACACCGCAATGGCTCGCAGCGAACTCCGATTCTGTGGTGATCGCAGACGTGCGCTGGTATCTCGACGGTCGTAGCGGTCGCGAAGCCTACAACCGGGGGCATATCGCTGGCGCTCGCTTTGTGGATCTGGACAGCGACCTCTCAGCGCCGCCGGATACCGCAGGTGGGCGTCATCCTCTGCCGTCACCTCAGGACTTCGCGACGGCTATGTCACGGCTCGGCATCGGAAACGATTCCAAGGTTGTGTCCTATGACGACTGTGGCGGTGTCGTCGCAGCAAGGCTGTGGTGGATGCTCGACTGTCTGGGAGTAAAAGCAGCGGTACTCAACGGAGGTCTTGATGACTGGCTAGCCACCTTTGGCGACAGCCTGCAGACCGCTGAGCCGCAATGGCAGCCACGCATATTCACTCCCCGGCCGTGGCCTCAAGCACGTTTCGCCGACATCAACGAAGTTGCTGCAGCCAGCAACGATGACAGCTTCGTGGTGATTGATGCCCGATCCCACGAGCGCTACCGAGGCGAGCCCAACACCGTCGATCCCCGTTTTGGGCATATCCCAGGTGCCGTCAGCATGCCAGCGACCGGTAACTTGCGCGACTTAAGGCTGCTTCCGACAGCGGAGATGCGCCGCCTCTACAGCGAAGCTATTGCCGACGATCAGCAAGTAATCGCATACTGTGGCAGCGGAGTTTCTGCTTGTCATGACCTGCTCGCCTTGCGCCACGCTGGACTGGCCGACGGGCGACTCTTCGTGGGGTCTTGGTCGGCTTGGGGTGCCGACTTGGACCGGCCCATAGCCACCGCGTGAAACGCAGATCTCAACAGTGGGCGGCGATCACCGACTCACCGAATTCCGCCAAACGTTGAGACGTGTCACGCATGTACCGCGCCGAGGGGAGCATCAGCCGGTGAACACCCCAAGACTCAGCCTCTTGGATCGCCGCTGCGGGATCACGACCTATCAAGCCTGGATGAAACGCCGACATTTCCAGTTGCTCAGGGTCACGCCCACAGTCGGCGGCGGTGTTGCGGGCTACCTCAAGAAGTTGCCCTGCTTCGCCGCCAGCCACGAACAGGCCGTCACCGAAACGCCCCGCTCGACGAGCTGCAGCCTCGCTGTGGCCGCCGAAATGCACTGGAATGCGGCCCGCTAGCGGCTTGGGATTGGAACTAACCCGACTGAACGACACGAACTCGCCTTCAAAACTGACATCGTCTGCTGCCCAAACCTGACGCATTACCTCCACATACTCTTCGGTGCGGGCACCTCTGCGCGGCCACGGCACATCAAGCGCCTCAAACTCTTCACGCAACCAGCCGATACCCACCCCGAGAGTCAACCGGCCACCCGAAAGCACGTCAAGGGTTGCTGCTTCTTTGGCGAAAACCAGCGGATGACGTTCCGGCAGCAACGAAATACCGGTGCAGAGCCTGATACTTGAAGTGACAGCAGCGCAAAACGACAGCCAAACCAGCGGATCTGGGATCGGGTTTTGGCCGGATCCAGGCATTTTGCCGTTGGGGGCATACGGGTAAGCCGACTGGTAGCCCTCGGGGTAGACGATGTGTTCCACTGTCCAAAGCGAATCGAAACCGGCTTTCTCAGCGGATTCGGCTAGTTGAGCAGCGCCTTCTGCTTCAGCGAACCGGCCCACATTGGCGAAAGTAATGCCGAACTTCATTTATGCTCCTCTGTGCTGGTTGATGTGAAGACTCAAACCCAACGCTAACCATGCAGACTCCAACTCATGCCAAAATAAACCTGTGAACACTACAGACAATCCAACCAACACAGTCGCAGCTAGCAACACAGGAACTATCTCATGAACGCCAATCCGCAACCTTTGGGCGGTAACGAAATGCCTCGCTTCGCGGGTATTGCCACATTCATGCGCTTGCCGGGACGTTCACAGCCCAACGAACTTGATGTCGCCATCGTGGGGGTGCCTCTTGACATAGGCACATCAAACCGCCCTGGTGCGCGTTTCGGGCCTAGAGGAATCCGTGACGAATCAGTGCTGATCCGTCCTTACAACATGGCAACTAGAGCGGCACCGTTTGACAGTCTGCGCATTGACGACACCGGCGATGTAGCCACCAACCCTTACAACCTGCTCGACTCTGTGGACCGTATCGAGACCCACTTCTCGAAGCTGTTAGCCGACGACGTGATCACCGTGGCACTGGGAGGTGATCACACCATCGTGTTGCCGATTCTGCGGGCCATGCGAGCTCGTCACGGTCCAGTTGGGCTGGTGCATGTTGATGCACACACCGACATCAATGACGAGATGTTCGGTGAGCGCATCGCTCACGGCACACCGTTTCGTAGAGCCGTGGAGGAAGGCCTGCTGGATTGCGATCGGGTGGTGCAGATCGGAATGCGCGCTACTGGTTACGCAGCCGACGACTTCGACTGGTCGCGCCAGCAAGGCTTTCGGGTGGTGCAAATCGAAGAATGCTGGCACCGTTCACTGGTACCGCTAATGCAAGAAGTGCGCCAGCAAACAGATGGCGGGCCGGTGTATCTGAGCTTTGATATTGACGGGCTTGACCCGTCGTTCGCGCCCGGCACGGGCACGCCCGAGATCGGTGGTCTGACCACGCCTCAAGCACTTGAGATCATTCGCGGTTGCCGAGGGCTCAACCTAGTGGGCTGCGACATGGTGGAAGTGGCACCGGTCTATGACACTTCGGGTATGACTGCTCACATAGCCGCGGATCTTGTGTATGAGATGCTTTGCGTGCTACCCGGCGTGCAACATCGAAGCTGAGTGAGCCGCCTGCCTGCTTGAGAGCCGCGCCACGATGCGCGTGCGATGAGTTGACGGTTGTTGCTGAACGCCTGCTAGAAGCTATCGCAGCTAACAATGCCGCTTGAAAGCGACCGTTGGAACCCCGCTGTGGAACAACTCAACGTTTGCACCCACCCCGAACCGAGGGGCTCCGCTATCGCGACAGCGCAACACAGCGCCACTGTGGGTATCACGAACGTAGTAGAGGGTGTCATGACCGAAAAACTCCACATGATCAACAATGCCGAAGTTGTCGCTGGTTGCTGAGCCCGCTGCGAGTCTGTCGTCGTTCATCACCAGTTCTTCAGGCCGCAGCAACACATCCACTTCGCCGTGCATCGGAGTCGACAGCTTGACCGGCCCCAGCACGGTGTAGGCGATGTCGCCTTGGGCTTGGCCCGCAACCGTGTCGGCCTCACCCACGAATCCGGCGAGCCAGCGATCCGCGGGCTGCTCATAGATCCGTGCTGGGGAGGCCTGCTGAACCACAGCACCGTCTCGCATGACGGCCACCTCATCACCAAGCACGAAAGCTTCGTCTTGGTCATGTGTCACGAACACACAGGTCACTGCCAGTTCTTTCAGCAGAGCAGCAACCTCGGCGCGGACATCAACCCTCAAAGTGGTGTCAAGGCTGGAGAAAGGCTCATCAAGCAGCAGCACCGTCGGTGCAGGAGCTAAAGCCCGAGCCAACGCCACCCTCTGCTGCTGCCCGCCTGACAATGAGCCTGGCATGCGCTGAGCTAGGTCTGTGACCCCCACCATCTCCAGCAGGTCATCTACCCGCTGTGACGCTGAACGTGCCAGCGGGTACCTGCGAGGGCGTTGCGAACGAGGCAGGCCGAAAGCCACGTTGGCAGCGACGCTGAGATGCGGGAACAGTGACCAGTCCTGAAACACCATGCCGACACCGCGCTTGTTGGGCGACTCATGCATCCCTGGTGCTGACATGACCCGATCGCCGAGAATCACACAACCCGAGTCGAGTCGCTGCAGCCCCGACAGTACCCGCAACAGGGTGGTCTTGCCGCAGCCGCTTGGGCCCAGAAGCGCTAATGTGCGTCCCGCTTCGGCGCTAACGCAGGTGTTGCGCAGCACCGGTGCACCACCAAGAGCAACATTCACGTCCTGCACTAGGATGCCCCGGCCACGCTCGGCTGCAGCAGTAGCTTTGATCGCAGCAGAGGACTTAGACGCCGAGTCGCTACGAGCAGCACTACCGGACACGACACCGTTGGATGCGCGGGTGCCTGCATCAGCGATATCAAGCATGCCTTATACCATAGTGGCGGTATGCTTGACTGCGTTGACTTGCACTGCTGGCACTGTTGATTAGCACTGTTGATCTGTGCCGCTGCTTAGGGTTCGCTCAGCACCTCGGGTAATGGCTCGGCGTGGACCACTGCCACCCTGCGCGTGGCTCGGGTAAGCGCCACATAGAGAGACCGGATCCCTTGACGTTCTTCAGCTACGATTCGAGCCGGTTCAACAACAACCACCGCATCAACCTCAAGTCCTTTCACTAGACGGACCGGCACCAAGGTGATCTGCTGCTCTAAACCGCCTCGACTCGGGCCACCGAAGACAACGCCGCGTTTTTGCAGTTCGGAGCGGAGAGGCTCATGAAGCGAGTCTGGCACGACCACAGCCACGTTGCCCTCACCAATTGCGGAACGCTCAGCAGCGATCACCTCTTGCAGGGTGACCGCGAGAGCCTCATGCTGCGATGCCGATGGTGCTTGCGAATCCTGCGCCGATGCAGCAGCGCCACACGACACGATTCGAGGCTCATCGCCGCTGGTGCGCACTGTGGACGGGGGGCTGGCCCCAGGTGCCGCGTAGCGCAGCACCCTATTCGCCAATGCCATGGCAGGCGCTGGGATCCGGTAGCCGAGGGTCAATTCCACCCGTTGAGCTGGACGACGGTCGGGCAGCCCTTGCAGCACCGACTCCCAATCGTCGTGTGCCCAAGACCCGGTGGCTTGTGCGATGTCGCCTACCACCGTCATAGAGCCGTTAAGACTGCGACGAGAGATCATCCGCAGCTCCATTGGTGACAGGTCTTGCGCTTCGTCCACCACAATGTGTCCGTAGGTCAGCACAGCGTCCTCGGTGCGATGCTCAGCGCGGTATCCCAGCAATGCCCGTGCTTCATCAAGTATCGGCACATCCTGAAACGACCATGTGACCTCCGAAGGATGCGATGCCCGCGGCCGGTGCAGCAGTTCAATCTCGGTGGCGCTCAGTCGGTTGTTGGCCGCGGAGTAAAGCAGCGCCTTAGATCCGTAGAGATCGTTCAGCAGATGAGCCGGGGTCAGCACCGGCCACATCCATTCGAGCGCTTCACGCACTTCGATTTGATCCGAGACGCTCTCACGAAGCTCTTCTACTGCGATGCTGTGGCGTGAATTAGTGGCTAGCGCTGCGTAGAACTCTTCTTCAAGGAGTTTGCGCCCGGCGTTGTGCTTGCGGGTTCTGCGAGACACCTCAGCCACAATCTCAGCCGACTGCGCCACGCTAAGTCTCAAGAACTGCAAACCGTGACCAACGACCAAGTCCTCTCGCAGTGGCCGTCGCCGGTCTCGTAACGCTTTACGCACCACTGCCACCATGCGCGGATCGCCTTTGACACGGCTCACGGCCTCGTTGTCGAGCATCGCCACACGCACAGCCGGGCTTAGCAGTTCCGACAAGGTGGCCTGCTCAACGCCAGCTTCGCCCAGCGACGGCAGCACCTGTTCGATGTAAGCCAAAAAAAGCCGATTGGGTCCCACGACCAGCACCCCTTGGCTCTCCAGCGGGAAGCGGTGCGTGTAAAGCAAATAGGCGGCACGGTGCAGAGCCACCACTGTCTTGCCGGTGCCGGGGCCTCCCTGAACTACCAGCACGCCAGGCATCTCGGCTCGAATCACTAAGTCTTGTTCGCCTTGGATAGTGGCCACGATGTCGCTGAGCCGTCCAGTGCGAGCCGTCTCCAAAGAAGCGATCAGAGCCCCCGAACCTGATCTGCGTGCAATACCGCCGGAAATCTCAGAGTCGTTGAGGCTGCTGTCGTCAAGGTCGCTGTCGGCGAGGCTGCTGTGGTCAAGGTCGTTGTCGGCGAGATCTAGTCCGATAGCAGCATCATCACCGAAGAACTCGTCTTCAATCCCCAAAAGGGTGCTGCCTCGCGAAGCGAAATGCCGGCGTCGCCTCAAGCCCAGCGGCTCACGGCCAGTGGCTCGATAGAAAGGCTCAGCTACCGGTGCCCGCCAGTCCACCAGGATCGAGTCGTGGTCGGCGTCCCACAAACCCACTCGTCCGATGTAGAAGCGCTCTGAGGCATCCGACGGGTCTATGCGACCGAACACCAGCGACCGGTCGCCGATATTTAGCTTGGTCAACCGAGCCAGCGAAGCCTCCAGCATGGCTTCGCGTTCGACACGGGCTTGTGTGGTGCCGCCACGGCCAGTGCGAAACGCTGAGGTCGCCACCGCAGCACGTTCGCGAGCTGCGTCAAGGCAGGCATGAGCCAAGTTGAAGTAGGCCTGTTCGGCTTGCAGGTCAGGATGTCGGCTACTCAAGGTTGGAACACTGCGTGGCTTGTTGTCGCCGGTTCGTGCGCTGAAACGCCCGATCAAAGTCGAGTTTCCGCCGACGGATCCGGCTTTTGGTCCGAACAGAAAACTCTAGCGGTCACCGCCACCATCGGCGAGCAGGCAGCAACAACACAGCTTCGAGACTCGCAGCCGTAGACGGTCGCCTTTATCGTAGATGTATGGACTTGACCGAGCCACTCTCAGAGTCGCAGGATTCGCCGCTCACAGCAGCTGAGCATGTGTCGGTGGGATTGGTGTTGAGCGCAGGCGGTGCCATCGCAGACGCCTGGCATGCTGGAGTGGTCAACGCTCTTCATGACATGGCGCGATGGGATGCACGGTCTGCTGAGTTGATCCTGGGAACTTCCGCAGGCTCAATCGTCGGGCTGTGCCTGCGGGCTGGTATGGCACCGGCTGACCTGTATGCCGCTCGGCGAGGCGAACCGCTCAGCGACGAAGGACAGGCATTGCTGGATCGGGTGGTTACTCCATATTCCGAAGAGGCCCGCGAGCGTAACTGGACTGACCTGCGCCCGCAGTCGCCGACTCTCACAGCCGCTTCGCTTTGGCCGCCATGGCAAAACCGTCCTTTGCATGCGCTAGCGGGGTTGGCACCAGCCGGGCGCCTTTCAAGCGACGCTCTCTGTCAACGCATGACGGAACTGCATCCCGACCCGTGGCCCAAAGCGCCGCTGTGGGTGCCAGCGGTGAGCCTATCAGATGGCAAGCGGGTGGTGTTTGGTCGTGATGATCTTGCGGCCACAGCCGCACAAGCGGTGCAAGCCAGTTGCGCTGTGCCTGCACGCTTTGAGCCGGTTGCCATTGATCAGCAGCGTTACATTGACGGCGGTTTGCACTCGTATACCAACGCCGACCTGCTAGGGCCTCCAGCCTTTGACTTGGTGGTGGTGTCATCAGCGATGAGCGGCCCGGCGACATGGTCAAAAGTCGCCGGGGGCGTGTCTGAGGCTTTGCGGTGGGCCAAAGCCAGCGTCGAGCGCGGCAACTCGCGATCCGACTCGCATGACGACTCGTATAACGACTCACAATCCAGCTCACATGACGGATCGTCTCAGCGAGCTTGGTGGGCTCAAGCCCTTGAACTGGCCTGGGACGATGCCCGAGCCATACGAACAGCACGACGCCAATGGGTGGACGACAAGCTCCGATCCGAGCTGAACGGGCTGCGTCGTCGAGGCACTACCGTGCTAGTTGCACAACCCGATGCGGACACTGCGGAACTCGCCGATATGGGCTTAACCGCCGACAGCGGCGAAGCTCACAGCCGTGATCGCGGAGCCGCTTGGCGATCCGAGCTGGCTTCAGCGGCGGATCACACCGTTCGCAATCTGCTAGCTGGTCACGCCAACAAGCGCTCGGCTGAGCTGCTGCGCCGAGCCGCAGACCAAGCTGCACACTGAAGCGCTGCAGCATGGCAATGAACCGCTTTGATGACAGCAGCCTGATACGAGCCTGTCGCAGCCAGCATCACCAACAGGTGCCGGTGTGGTTCATGCGACAAGCAGGCCGCTCACTGCCTGAATACCGGGCGGTGCGCGGTTCAGGCTCAATCCTCGAAGCCATCGCCGATCCCGACCGCGCCACCGAGATCACTCTGCAACCTGTGCGCCGCTACGGGGTTGACGCTGCCATCTTGTTTAGTGACATTGTTGTGCCTGCACACGCTGTCGGGTTCGGTGTGGATGTGGTGCCAGGCACAGGGCCGGTCATCAAGCAGCGCTTCTCGGGGCGCGACGACCTCAACCGCCTGCGTCCTCTTGATCCCGAAAGCGACACGCCGTATGTGATCGAAACCGTGAAACGTCTTGTCAATACGCTTGATGTGCCACTAATCGGGTTCGCCGGAGCGCCGTTCACGGTGGCTTCTTACCTGGTGGAGGGAGGCCCGTCACGTCATCACGAACGCACCAAGTCGCTTATGGTCTCAGATCAAGATCTGTGGCATGAGTTGATGCATCGCCTCGCGGATCTGGCGATCGCTTCGCTGCTTTCACAGGTAGCTGCCGGTGCCTCGGTAGTGCAGTTGTTCGACAGCTGGGCGGGCATACTTTCGCCAGCCATGTATCGCCGCTTTGTGGCACCGCATTCAGCTCGGGTGCTTCAAGCGCTTGGCGAGACCGGCGTGCCGAGAATTCATTTCGGGGTCGGAACCGGCGAGATCCTCAAGCAGATGGCCGATTGCGGATCCGAGGTGGTGGGTGTGGATTTTCGTGTGCCTATCGACGCAGCCCGTCAGCGTGTGGGAAGCCATCAAGCGCTGCAAGGAAATCTTGACCCGGCGATTGTGCTAGCAGGTGAGGTTGCTGCGGTTGAGGCGGCTCGTGAAGTGCTGAACCGCAACGACAGTCATCCCGGTTTCATCTTCAATCTGGGTCACGGCGTACTGCCTGCCACAGACCCAGAAGTGCTGGCTCGTGTGGTGCAGGTGGTGCATGACGAGGGTCGTGCGCGCCGAATGGACGGCTAGTCGTGAACAGCCGGGTGGCTGTTGTCGGTGCGGGAATCTCAGGGCTGACAGCGGCTTACGAACTGCACAGCGCCGGTATTGAGACGGTGCTGCTAGAAGCGGGGGTGCGTGCTGGCGGCAAGATCGACAGCTCACAAGTCGGTGGTTTCAAGATTGATTCGGGACCGGACTGCTTCGTGGCACGCGACCGAGCCGCAGCCGACTTGTGCCGACGGCTCGGCCTGGGCGGCGATCTGGTGACACCCACAGCACAAAGCGCTTACGTATGGTTCAACGGAGATCTGCGGCCGCTACCACAACGTTCACTGCTGGGAGTTCCATGGACTGCACAAGGGCTGAAAGAAAGCGGCCTCGTGTCTGTTGCCGGTGCTGAAGCTCTGGAGCGTGGGCTGGCTGCAGATGTCGAGGCTTTGAGCGCTGATGCTTCGGTGGGTGAAGTCTTGCGTCCTCGTGTGGGTAACGAAGTGTTTGAGCGCATTGTTGATCCTCTGCTCGGTGGGATCAACGCTGGAACGGCCGACGAGATGAGCCTCGAAGCTTGCGCTGCACCCCTGTATGAGGCCATAAGTCAGGGAGGGCCTCTCGGTTCGGCGTTGCAGCAGGTAGCCGACCGGCAGCGGCGCGAGCGTGATCGCGACACCGGAAACGCAGTGTTTCAGAGCCTTGACGGTGGCATGACACGACTGGTTGATGCTCTGGTCACCGAACTCGGCGCAGCACTAAAACCAGATACCGCAGTGCAGTCTTTGGAACGTGTCAGCAGCCACTGGCGAGTGACAACAACCCGAGGAGTTGTTGAAGCAGCAGGCGTGATCTTGGCTTGCCCTGCTTGGGAGTCGGCTCGCCTGCTTGAGATTCTGTCACCCAGAGCCTCGCAGATACTCGCTGACGTTGAGTATTGCGATGTGGCGCTGGCGACTTTTGTGCTGCCGTCTGAGATGGTGCAACGTCAACTTGACGGCAGTGGTTTTCTGGTGCCTCGCACCGAAGAACTAATGATGACTGCGTGTTCTTGGACATCAGCCAAATGGCACCACTACCAGTATGACAACACAACGGTGCTGCGAATATCGGCCGGGCGCAGCGATGACCGGCGTTGGCTGGATCTCAGCCCAGACGAACTGCTTGACGCTCTGGCCAGCGAACTAGCTGCGACCGCAATGATCTCAGCCGCCGATGCTGCCTCTGGCCGTTTCGAGGCTCAGTTAGCGCCTTGGCACAGTTCGCTGCCGCAGTATCGCCCAGGGCATCTGAGGCGTGTTCAAGAACTGGAAGCCTGTCTATCCACCGCAACACCGGGCTTGGCGGTCACCGGTGCAGCACTTCACGGGGTGGGTTTGCCAGCATGTATACGCAACGCGCAACAGAGTGCAGCAGCGTTGACGCGCCTTGTGCTCAGCAACGCCAGCTTCCGCGACGGCAGGGCTGAGGCTTGTTGATACCCAGAGAGGCTCACTTAGGCCCAATGAGGCCCAATGACGGGGTTAGTCAAGTTGTCTAACAAAAGCAAGCGACAGCGAAAAGCTGGCAGAGACGCTGCATCTCTGTTGAGCGGTGGCAAGCCCTGGATCCGGTCTCTCACCGCAGGACTACTGCTAGCGGGTTCTGTGCCGCCTTGGGGTTTCTGGCCTCTCGGCGTGATCGGCATGGCGTTGTGGGTGGAACTGCTAGCGGAATCCAAACCAAGGCGTCGGGCACTGCATTCCGCGCTGGTGAGTGTCGGCTGGCTGGGTCCTGCCACGCTTTGGATGGCTGATCTCACGCTGATCGGCTGGCCTGCAGCGATAATCGCGTTCGCAGCAATGCACGCTGCTGCTGGGGCGCTGGTTGCGCCGGATCGTCGTTATATGGCTTTCCCGGCTGCATTCACGCTGGTTGAGTTGCTGAGATGGTCGTGGCCTTTCGGGGGGGTGCCGTTGGCAACAATGGCGATGGCGCAGGTCTCCAGCCCGCTGGCCGCAACAGCCCGAGTTGGTGGACCGCTGCTGTTGACGGCTTTAGCTGCGGTGGGTGGAGTGATGCTGGCGACGCTCGCTGCTCGACGGCTACGACCGGCTGCCGTATGCGCGGCGCTGCTGATAGCAGCCTGGCTAGCGACTCTTGTGGCACCCGGCTCCGAGCCGATTAATGTCGCAGGCAGCCGCGACGACGCGGCATCAATCAAGGTCGCCGTGGTGCAAGGCGGAGGCCCACAGAACACCCGAGCCGACATATGCGAGCAGCGCGGCGTGTTCGAAAGGCATCTCAACACCACCCTCCAGCAGGTGACCACACCGGTGGATCTGGTGGTATGGCCCGAAGATGTAGTACATCCCAGAGCCGACACGGTGCTCACTCCAGCGCGTTGTGATCAGCCGCTAGTGACCAGCAGCGGAGCACGCGGCGAGTTGTCGCAGCTAGCCCGCAGTCTTGATGCTGTGGTCGTAGCGGGCTTCTTTGAACGCACCGCCGACGGTTTAGCCAATCGCAACTATGCAGCCGCCTACAACCCAGATGGGTCAACAGTCGACAGCTACGACAAAGTCCAGTTGGTGCCTTTCGGTGAGTATGTGCCTCTGCGGTCTACTGTTGAACGATTCAGCGATGAACTGCCAGCGCGTGACGTGCGGCCCGGGCCTTCAGATCAGCCGGCTGTGGTTGATACTGCGCTGGGGCCTTTGGGTGTGTTGATCTCTTGGGAGGTTTTCTTTGATCATCGTGCCCGCAGCGCCATCGGCGACGGTGACGGCCGGCTGCTGCTCAACCCCACCAACGGCTCCAGCTACTGGTTAACGATGGTGCAAAGCCAGCAGATAGCATCAAGCCGCCTGAGAGCCATCGAAACCGACCGCTGGGTGATTCAAGCCGCCCCCACCGGCTTCAGTGCAGTGATCACACCCGAAGGCGATGTGGTTGAGCGCACCGGCATCTCCGAGAGCAGGGTGATTCAAGCCATCGTTGAGCTGCGCCAAGGCGATACTCTCGCAGTTCGGTTCGGGCCGTGGCCGGTAACCGTCGCCGCAGTGCTGCTGCTCATTCAGGCACTAAGGCTGCCACAGAAGTTGACCAGACTGAAGCCAGCGAGAAAGCGATAGCTATGCCGTCTCGACGGGCGACCAGCACCAGCCAAGAGTTCCCTGTGACAACTCACAGCGTCGTCGACTCAAACGGCTCCGGCAAATCCAGCGATTTCGACATCTCCGGCGGTTCCGGCATCGTCAGCGAATCAAACGGCTCCGGCAGCTCTGGTGGCGAGTCGCTGCGGGTGGCAATGCTGGCTTATCGGGGCAATCCTCACGTCGGCGGCCAAGGCGTCTACGTCAACCGCCTGTCGGCAGCTCTCGCTGATCTGGGTCACAGCGTCACGGTGCTCGGCGGTCCTCCCTATCCCGAACTCGACCAACGCGTGCCTCTGGTGCGTCTCGGTGGCCTGGATATCTGGTCACCGCCTCACCCCATGCGCAAACCCCGCGCCTGGGAGTTGAAGGACTGGATCGATCTGGCAGAGCACTGCTCATTCGTAACAGGCAACTTCAGCGAGCCTATGGCTTTCAGTTGGCGTGCTTGGCGTTATCTGCAAACCCGCAGAGCGGATTTTGATGTGATACACGACAATCAGACTCTCGGCTGGGGGATTCTGGCGCTGCAACGCCAACGGTGGCCGCTGCTTGAGACGATCCACCATCCAATTACCGTGGACCGTCGTCTGGAGCTGGCTCATGCCCGCACTTTGAGTGAGCAGATCGGCAAGCGTCGCTGGTATGCCTTCACCAGAATGCAAACCCAGGTCGCCAAACGGCTGCCGCGTGTGCTGACCGTGTCAGAATCGTCGCGACGTGACATCGCCCGCGACCACAAAGTCAAGCCTGGGCGCATTCATGTGGTGCCTGTGGGGGTTGACCCTGACATGTTCTCTCCTTTGGCCAGTATCCAGCGGGTGCCAGGGCGCTTGATTACTACAGCCAGTGCCGATGTAGCCATGAAGGGTCTCAGATATCTGCTTGAAGCGATCGCCAAACTGCGCGTCGAGCGCCATGTGGAGCTGACCATCATCGGCAAAGCCAAACGCGACTCAGCGGCCAGCCGTGCAATCACGGAGCTTGGTCTAACTGACGCAATCAGGTTCGTGTCGGGGGTGACAGATCAGCGCATTGTGGAGCTTTACGCCGAAGCGGAACTGGCTGTGGTGCCGTCGCTTTATGAGGGTTTCTCGCTGCCCGCTATTGAGGCCATGTCATGCGGGGTGCCGCTGGTGGCTACCACCGGCGGCGCTCTTCCTGAAGTGGCTGGCAGACACGACGAGACGTGCTTTTTGACTGAACCCGGCGACTCTGACGCTTTGGCCGCGACACTGGCCAAAGCGCTTGATAACCCCGAAGCAAGAACTCGGGTGGGTCAAGCTGGCCGCCAACGTGTGGTGGATCAATGGTCGTGGCACCACACCGCAGAGCGCACCGTTGAGCAATACCGGGCCGTGCTGCAGGAGACTGCGCCGAGGTGCTGACAGTCAACTACGATCTGCTGGATCTCAAGGCCGGGGAACGACTGCTTGATCTGGGTTGCGGGTTCGGTCGCCACTCTTATGAGGCGTTGAAACGCGGCGCAGACGTTTTGTCATGCGACCTGGCAACCGCCGAGGTTCAGCAAGTTCGTAATTTGATGCGAATGCTGGTATCAGAAGGTGAAGTGGATACCTCAGCGATGACAGCAGCCGTGCAAGCCGATGCTGCGCGGCTGCCTTTCGCCGATGACTCCTTCGACAAGATCGTGGCATCAGAAGTTCTTGAGCATGTGCATGATGACGCAACTGCGTTCACGGAACTGGCTCGGGTGCTTCGGCCTAAAGGACGCCTGGCGGTAACCGTGCCAGCTTGGCTGTCTGAGACGGTGTGCTGGAAGCTGTCTAGCGATTATCACGCGCCTGCTGCGGTGGGAGGCCATGTGCGCATCTACCGGCTCAGTGAAATGCGACGCAAGCTGCGACATGCCGGATTTGAGCCGGGTCGTTGGCATCATGCTCATGGGTTGCACACCCCGTACTGGTGGCTGCGCTGTGCGGTAGGGCCTAATCGTGAGATCGGCGATAATCGGCTGGTGCGCGGCTATCACCGCCTGCTGGAATGGGACATCGTCAAACAGCCTTTTGTGACGGTGGCCGCTGAGCGGCTACTCAACCCTGTGATTGGCAAAAGCCTTGTTGTCTACGCCGACAAGCCTCTGGCTGCTTCAGCCGACAAGCCTCTGGCTACTTCAAGTGCGTGAGCTGTTGAGCCGTGCTGATGCTGACCGCACGGCATTGACGATCGCAGCCAGCCAGCTGAGCAACGGCATGATCCCACATTTTGACGGTGGAACCGCCGACCCGTGGAACCATGTTGAGGCGGCCATGGCTCTGGCTGTGGCAGGACGCAAAATCGAAGCCGAAGCCGCCTACCGGTGGCTGGCACGCAACCAGCGAACCGACGGTTCTTGGCATCAGTACTACAGCGCTGAGGGCATTGAGCAGGACAAGCTTGACGCCAACACGATCGCTTATGTCGCTACTGGCGTGTGGCATCACTGGCTGTGCTACCGCGAGTCGGACTTTCTGGCTGAGATGTGGCCAGTCGTGCAGCGGGCTCTCGATTTCGTTTTGCGATTGCAGACACCCCGAGGCGAAATTCTGTGGGCACGCCATGCAGACGGCACGCCATGGCCTTTTGCTTTGTTGGCGGGGTCGTCGTCGATCAGCCACTCACTGCGGTGCGGTCTCGCTATTGCTCAGCAGATAGGTCAGCAAAAACCTGTCTGGGAGCTTGCTCTGGCTCGGCTGGTTCACACCATCCGTCATCACAGTCGTGAGGCTTTCGCTCCGAAGGACCGTTTCGCGATGGACTGGTATTACCCGGTTCTGGCGGGGGTGCTAACCGGCGCGCCCGCTCGGCAGCGCTTGGCGGCGCAGCGTGAGATCTTCGTGCATGAAGGTGCCGGGGTGCTCTGCGTCAGTAATCAGGACTGGGTGACCACCGCAGAGACATGCGAATGCGTTATGGCCTATCTGCTGGCTGGCGAACGTGACAGTGCTTTGCAGCTATTTGAGTGGGCTCAGCAGTTGCGCGAGCCTGACGGCAGCTACCTGACAGGGCGAGCTTTTCCCTCTGGTGTCAGCTATCCCGACGGGGAGTGCAGCACTTATTCAGCGGCTGCGGTGTTGCTAGCGGCTGACGCTCTCAATGGCGAAAGTCCTGCTGCGGGGCTGTTTGTTGATACTGAAGCTGTGCCAGCAGCGTTTGATCTTGATTCTCTGCAAGCACCAGCCTGCGACTAGATCTGCTAGCCGCTGGCGACGGCGGTGTAGAGAGCCACCCATATCGAGATTGAGAACAGGGCGATTGCCGACACCATCACGTAGAGCTGCCTGGCCTGACCTTTAATGATCTTGGCTCGTTCCACAGCTGCGTCTGCGAAGCCAGCGAGCATCAAGCCCTTCAAATCAACCATCTCGGCCTTGATGTCCGCGAGGTCGCCTTTGAGTTCGCTCTTCACGTCCTTGAGATCGCTCTTCACGTCTTTGAGATCGCTCTTGGTGGACATCTGGTCCCAGCCGCCGGGCGGTAGCTGGTCCAAGAGCACTTCGGTGGCTTCTTCACCTATTGATTCCGTCATTCGTTGGTAAAGAGTAGACATCTGTGATTGAGTCGCGGCCATCACGAACCTCCTTGCGTCTGCTGTGACCGGGATGCGGGTGGCCGCGAGGGCTGCACCGAGGCCTTCGCACGGGGCACGGGTGCCCGATGCGTAGCTGCGCTTACTATAGCACCTCTGACGCTGATGTCAAATCAATCCAGCACTATTCAGTCTACAGACAGTTATTTCATGTATACACATTGCCAGCCTTACCTCTACCTGCCAACGCC
>JAPYNU010000053.1 GCA_028283245.1 Candidatus Aldehydirespirator catecholifindens
GGACATCAATTCGGCCATCACAGAAATGCGGGGTGCTGGCTGGCGGATCGAGCGCACCAAAGGGCGCTCAGCTCACGCCTGGGGCAAAGCTTTCTGTCCACACGAAGGGCATTGGCGGCACTTGGACTGCCCTGTCTCCATATCAGGCACCCCCCGCAGCAGTGTCAACGAAGCTCGTAGACTAAGGCAACGCATCAAGCGGTGCAAAAGACTGAGCGAGACAACATGAAGCATGCAACCCATCAAGTTGGTGATTCTGAACACCACTTTGTGCTAGTCACCGAAGGGCGCGATCTGCTTGAGAGAGAAGCCCTTGAGGCGCTCTACGAAGCTGGATGCACAGACGCGAGCATCGGCCACCGCACTGTTGAGTTCGACCGGGAAGCCCCCACGCGATGGGACGCAATCCAGACGGCGATCCAAGACGTGGGCTCAGTAGCCGGAGTAAAGGTTGTTGATGTGCGCGACAGCCTTGCTGTGCTGTCTTACAGCCAGACAGAACGCACCTTGTCTTAGGCGCGTTTGACCAGTCGGACATTCCGGCCGGTCAAACAGTTAGGGCTGCTAGCTGCTAACTGCCGACTGGCGCTATGCGCTATGCGACTCCGGCAGCGTTCAAAGCTCGCTGCGTTAGCACTTGGGCTAGGTGACTGCGGTAATCGGAGTCAGCGTTGAGGTCGGTGGGCGGCTCAAGCCCTTCAGCAGCTACCGCAGCCGCGTCAGCAGCCGAAGCACCCGACGCGAGTGCAGCTTCAACACCTGAAGCCCGCAGCGGTGTGGAACCCATGTTGACAAGGCTCACACCAGCGCCACCGTCCGCGACAGCCACACCAACAATGGCCCAGTCTTGGGCTCTGCGGTTGAACTTCTGATAGTTCCAGCCGCCGCCGGTAGCTGGCACCCTCACTTCGGTGATCATCTCGTCGTCGGCCAATACCGACTCGAAATATCCAGTGAAAAAGTCGGTTGCCGCTATCTCGCGCCTGCCGCTGGGGCCCTGAGCCACAATCGTGGCACCAAGCGCCAGCACCGCAGCCGGAAGATCAGACGCCGGATCAGCATGCGCGATAGTGCCTCCCAGAGTGCCTCGATGACGCACAGCCGGGTCGCCCACCAGCGCTGCCACCGACGACAGCATCGGGCAAGCCTGCGCCAGTTCAGCGGAGTGCTCCAGTTCGCTGTGACGAGTCAACGCTCCGATAGCTACCGTGCCGTTGCTTCTGCGGATGTAACGCAGATCGTCTAGACGACCCACATCCACCAGCACACCGGGCGTAGCCAAACGGAAACGCATCATCGGGATCAGACTGTGACCCCCTGCCAGCAGCTTGGCTTCGTCGCCATGCTCGGTCAGCAGCGAAATCGCGTGCTCAACCGACTCGGCGACCTTGTAATCAAAAGCAGCAGGAATCATGATGCACCTCCCTGGGCTTGGCTGATGGCTTTCCAGACGGTTTGAGGCGATGCGGGCATCTCCAAGTTGGATACACCCAGATCTCGCAGAGCATCCACAACTGCGTTCATGACCGCAGGAGCAGATGCAATGGTGCCCGCTTCGCCCACACCCTTGACACCCATCGGGTTGGTGGGGCTCGGCGAAACATGGTTCTCTAGCCGGTATCTGGGTGCTTCCACAGCCGACGGCACCAGATAATCGGCCAGGTTGGCCGTCACTAGCTGCCCGTCAGAGTTGTAGACAGCATCCTCATACAGCGCCTGCGCGGCACCTTGCAAGATGCCTCCATGCACTTGACCTTCCACGATCAGCGGATTGATCTGCACTCCGCAGTCGTCCACCGCCACATAATCAATCAAATCGACGTTGCCTGTGTCGGTGTCAACTTCCACTACAGCAATATGAGTGCCGTTGGGGAAAGTGAAGTTCGGCGGATCGTAGGTGACATGAGCCTCAAGGTTGGGCTCCATGCCGTCGGGTAGGTCATGAGCAGTAAAAGCTGCGAACGCCACTCCTGCTAGCGGCACTTCAGCTTCGGGAGTGCCTCTCACTCGGAACACGCCACCAGAGAACTCAAGATCATCCTCGTTGGCTTCAAGCTGATGAGCAGCAATGGAGCGGGCCTTGTCGATCACTTTGTCGGTGGCCATGAACACTGCCGTGCCGCCAACCGAAAGCGACCGTGACCCATAAGTGTCTAAACCGGTCGGGCTTATCGCCGTGTCGGAGTGCAGCACCTCCACGTCGTCGGGATCAATGCCGAGCTTGTCGGCCACGATCATTGACCAGCAGGTCTCGTGACCCTGGCCGTGCGGTGTTGATCCGGTTACTACCTGCACTTTGCAGGTGGGTGAGATACGAACCGTGGCGGCTTCCCAGCCACCAGCACCGTAAGCCAGAGATGCCAGCACCCGGCTGGGCGCTAGGCCGCACATCTCCACGTAGCTGGAGAACCCGACACCTATGCGTTTCGATGATCCCGCGGCTCGGCGCTGCGCTGCTTGAGCACGACGACCAGCGACATTGGCCAACGAAACCGCTTTGTCGAGCACAGCGTGATAGTCGCCGCTGTCAAACACCAGCCCCGGTGGGGACTCATAGGGGAAGTCTTCGGCTTTGATGAAGTTGCGTGACCTGATCTCCTCAGGTGCCACCCCGACCGCTACGGCGAGGGAATCCATAGCCCGCTCGATTGCGTAGGTCGCTTCGGGACGGCCAGCGCCACGATAAGCGTCGGTAGGCACCCTATTGGTGAAAACCGCCTTGCATTCGAAGATGTAGTTCGGGATGTGATAGCAGCCGTGATAAAGGAAGCCCCCTAGCAGAGGAACACCCGGCGTAACCAACTGCAAATAGGCACCCATGTCTGCTAGCAGCTTCACTCGCACCGCCTGCAGCCTGCCTTCGGAGTCGGCAGCCAGTTCAATGTGCTGCACCTGGCCGCGTCCCTGAATGGTGGACACCGCAGCTTCGGCACGACTTTCGGTCCAGCGCACCGGCGCACCACGCTGCTGAGCCAGAGCGCAGCACAGGATCTCTTCGGCGTAGACGTTGAGCTTGCAGCCGAAGCCGCCGCCCACCGAAGGAGCCACGACCCGCAGTTTGTTTTCGCCGATACCAAGCACCACCGAGGTCATCACCTTCAAGATGTGCGGAATCTGGGTAGCGGAATACAAAGTGAGTTCACCACCCGCTGGTGATGGCACAGCCGCGCAGCCGCGAGGCTCCATCGGTGCCGGGATCAGACGCTGCTGAACATAACGCTCGGTCACCACATGTGTGGCCTCAGCGAAAGCAGCGTCAACGGCTGCTGCGTTGTCTCCCCAGAGTCCCCATGTGTAGCACTCGTTGCTTTCTAGGTCTGGATGCACCAGCGCAGCGCCATCAGCTACGGCGTCTTCGATCTCGACCACCGCATCAAGCGGCTCATAGTCGACCACCACGGCTGCGGCACCGTCAGCGGCGGCGTAGCGTGAATCGGCCAGAACCACTGCCACGGCATCGCCCACATATTTGGCTGTGCCACGAGCCACCGGCAGATGCGGCGGGTTCTTCATGTCGGGAGTGACCGGCCAAGCGCAAGGCAGTGCGCCTTCACCCCACAGCGGGGCGAGATCGTCACCGGAGAGCACTTCGGTGACACCGTCAATGGCCAGCGCAGCCGAGCCGTCGATTCCGACGATCTTGGCGTGAGCTTCGGTGGATCGGACCACGCCCACCCAGACAGCGCCAGGCAGATCTAGATCATCAATGAACTTGGCTTCGCCGGTCAGCAGGGCGGGGTCTTCTTTGCGCAGCCTGCGCGAGCCGACATGGGCCGCGGGGGCTGATTCTGTGATGGTCATTTCAGTCACCTCCTGTGCCGGCTGCTTGCAGCACAGCGTCAACGATGTTCTGATAGCCGGTGCAACGGCAAAGGTTGCCTTCAAGCCCGTGGCGTACGCCGTCTTCGTCTAGGCCGGGGTATTCCTCCACCAGCGAGATGGCGGCCATCACCATGCCCGGCGTGCAGTAACCGCACTGCAGGGCGTGCTTTTCGTGGAACGCTTGCTGCATGGGGTGCAGCGTCCCATCAGCGTTGGCGATGCCTTCAATCGTGGTGATTTCGGCACCGTCGGCTTGCACCGTAAACATGGTGCAAGCTTTGGCAGATTCTCCGTCTACCAGCACTGTGCAGGCACCGCAGCTGCTGGAGTCGCAGCCGACGTTGGTGCCCGTGAGCCCGAGGTCATCGCGCAGCGCATGCACCAGCAAGGTGCGCGGCTCCACTTCGAAGCTCCGTTCGGTGCCGTTGACGGTCAAGGTCACAGATGTCATTCATTTCTCCTGCGTCGACCGGTTAGGGATGCATATATTGGCGCATTTTCGGGCCGTTGTCTAATGGCACCGTTTTGAGCGCTGCGTTCGGTTAGTTGCACGCGTCAGTTTCGAGAAGGAGGCCATGCCAAAAATTTGCCTGCAAAGGCAGCGACAGCCACGCAATCACGCACACAATGCGCGATTTGAAGCTATGAGCCAGAAGTATTGATACAACCATGCAGACCACAGCGACGGTGAAGCCCACTGGGGTGTTGCGCCATTGCTTCCAGTCAGCGAGGGTTTCATACAGCACTGGGAAGGTTTCGCCAGGGTGCTCACAAACTGGAAGCAACAGACCTGTAACAACCGCAATCGTGGCGGTGGTGGCAGCAGTGCCAAAAAGCCAAAGGAGTGTTCCCGCCACCACAAGCATCAGCGGGGACAGCTCAGCCTGCATCTGCGTCCGAGCCTGCCGAACCCCCGACACGACTCGAGCAGGCGCAGCGCGCGCCGACGCAACCACCCGCAAAACGCCTCGGAACCTCACCAACCACGCATGTTAGCGATCAAGATGAAGCGGTTCTGATCGTTGCTTAGAGAGGGGTTTGGCTTAGGGTTTTGCGGGCGGTGGTTAGGTCTTCTGCGCTGGTGACACCGACCCATTGCTGTGAGGTGTAGACCATTCTCACTGATAGCTGCTTGGCAGCCATCCGCTGTGCGACCACCGCTGGCAGCAAACATTCGGCATCTAGATCATCTTGGTCATCTTGGTCATCTTGGTGCTCTGCCCAGAACCGTTCAACGCTTTCACCGATCCAGTCGAACGCAGCCTGCGGAAAAGCCCACAAGTTCATTGACACAACAGTGCCATCAGGCAAATCCCCTACAGGGTCGGCTGCACGGATCGTGCCGTCACTGTGGCGGCGCACTCCATGATGCTCAACAATGTCAAGCAGTTGATCACCTGACACTCGGCACACACCGCGACTAACCGCACCATCGGCTGGCAGAGTCTTGCTTAGTTGATAACCACAGAGACAGGCTTCGTTGTATTTGAGGTCTGCCGCCGCCGAAGCCAGCGGTGCCATCGCTGCTGGGGCGTAGTAGTCGTCTGCGTTGCACACTAGGAAAGCTCCAGGGACTTCATCTCGGGCGACCCACACGGCATGAGCGGTCCCCCAAGGTTTGGCTCGACGAGGGCCGTGCTGGTCTTGGCACACATACGCAAAAGTCACACCAGCATCGCCTTGGGTCTGATGGTGCGCTTCGGTGTGGCGGCGCAATGCTGCTTCGATTTCACTGCGCACCACCATCACCACCCGCGAAGCTCCTGCTTGAGTGGCTGCCGACACTGCGTAATCAATGAACGATTCGCCTTCAGGGCCGACTGCTGCCAGTTGCTTGTCACCGCCGAAGCGCCGACCGAGGCCCGCGGCCATCACCACCAACGTCAGCATCGGTGATATTCAGCGCCCTAAAAGATGACGAACATGCTGAGTCTCATTCACGGACCGAACAGTGCGTTGCCCTTCGCTTGACGCGGCGATGCGGGTGATGCCGCAATAGTCGACCATCACCGCGAAAGGATCTTGATAACCGAGCAGCATCTGCAGATAAACGGCTGTCACCATGCCGTGGCAAAAGACGGCCACCCGCTGCGACTGGTTGGTGTCAATGACATGATCGAAACCGCGTTGCACACGCTCGCAGAACTCTTCGTAGCCGTCGGGGAAGATCAAGGCGTGAAGGTTGGCTTCGGGATCAAAGAAATGCGCTGTGGCAGGATCGTCTTTGGAGAACTCTTCGGCAGGCACGTAGACGCTGGCACGATGATCGGATTCGCGCAGGTCGTCAAGGGCCTCTACTTCTATGTCGAGCCGCTCGGCTAGGGGTTCAGCGGTGCTAAGTGCTCGTTTCATCGTGGACGACACGACATGATCGACACCTTCGGCCACGAGCAACTCGGCGGTGATTTCGGCTTGCTGTCGGCCCAAATCAGACAGATCAGGATCGGCGGGACGACCGTCAGAACCTTCGCCGCGCACCGGCCGAGCATGACGAATCACAAGCAACTCCATCAACAGCGAGGCTACCCGCACCAGCTAACGCTCTATGTTTGGCTGTGGGGAGTTGCCTACCCGATCTTCACACGGACGTAGGTTCGGTCATCAAAGCTGTTGTTACCGGGCAACACGCCTTTTGTTCCCGGCGGCGAAGCAATCCTAAGCGGGTCATCCCTTATTGAGCGGGCGAGAACTTCCTCGCTTTCACGCAACGTTGATCGAGGATCGGTATAGCCGTCGGTTGTCATAATGACTTCTGCGCCCCTGTCAATGTCAAACACGTCAATCAGCACATCGGGGGTTGTTCCTCCATCTAACGACGCGAAGCCATACGCAGAGTCCGCTCGGTTACGCCATGATCTACTCGCCCGCAACAAAGGCAGAATCATCTTACGACCTGGATCTTCCACAAGAAGCTCCTCAAGGTCACGACCATCAAGCAAACAAGAGTGAAGCATGGCTGCACGGGCTGCTGCGGCGACCTCATCCACAAGCTTGCGCCGCAAATGGAACTCACCAGCGATCCCAACAGCGACATCACCTACTCGGATAAGCCGCCGAGAGCAGACATCAAGCACAGCCCCAACAGCAGCGACCGAGGGACCGCCCCCAACCGATGCCACAGCAGCTTGGAGATGCTTCACCACCACGGATGGATCACTTGATCTAGGCAAATCTTCTACCGCATGCACGAGTGCTTGCACTGCCTGATTGCCTGGCGAAGGAACCACCGGCGAGCCTTTGTTGGTCTCACCGTCAAACACCGCAACAATGTCATTCTCAATAACGAAAGCGTCCTCGTTTAGGGCATCGTCGCCGTTCTTGGCATACGAAACAGCTTCAACAAACTCAGTCACCGTCGCTGCTCCACACGATCGTGGCCGCTAGGGCATGACCTCTCTCTACCGAAGTCCTCAGCACGACAGCAAACTCTCCGTTGTGTCTGGAAACTGTCGGTGATGATGTCATGAACCTTGCTGCTGCGACCGTACCAAAGGTGTGCGATCCAGAAAGCAGGACAAGTCGGTGTCCTTGCGCGAACGGGTTGTTGATGTGAAGAAGTAGACCGTAGTCCGTGCCGGTCGCATCACTGGCAACCTCACCTTCAAACTTGCTGTTGCCTGCAATGATAGTAGATCCCTGCTGGCTAATGCCGTGCGCTTCTCCTACAAGATCAAGCACGCGAGCTGAAAGGGCATTTGTTTTGGGTCCTCCAATTAAGATCAAATCGGCTTCAAGGTCAGACCCTGAGATCTCATTCGCGAAGTAGACATTTTGTGCATCGACATCTCGCCAAGCTTTCATCAGAGAAGGTGCAACAAACGCAAGAGCCTTAGCTTGCCCAATACCCGTGGTGGGTCGGGAATAGGTTCCCGATTCAATGTCGGGTGAAGCAGAGATGCAGATTCGCAGACCTTGAGGGTCGGTCAGCCGCCAGCGTCGGCGATGGGACTGTCGGTCGTGTAGGCGCTTAGCCGACCACAACAACGCAGAAGCACATAAACCAGGAAGAGGCCCAAGAACAAACCATAACAAAACTGCTTGCATTCTAAGAG
>JAPYNU010000054.1 GCA_028283245.1 Candidatus Aldehydirespirator catecholifindens
ACTTCCGCAGGCTCCGCTGGTTGAGCAGGTTTCTCCAGCTTCGCCACTTCCGCAGGCTCCGCTGGTTGAGCAGGTTTCTCCAGCTTCGCCACTTCCGCAAGCTCCGCCGGTTGAGCAAGCGCACACTGAGACACCAGATGAGTCGTTGGCGGCTTCGGTGGCTGTTGCTGCTGTCGCGGCGGAGTCTCTGGTGCTTTCGCCGGTGGTGCGACGACTGATTAACGAAAACGGCATAGACCCGACAACGCTGAGCGGCACCGGCAGAGGGGGTCGCATCACCCGCGCCGATGTGGAACAAGCGATACGAGCCCGCAGCCAAGCCACTCCTGCATCTGCTCCCGCTGCCGAACCGCCGCCTGCTGCCGTTGCTGAACCGCCGCCTGCGCCTGCTGCAGCACCAGAATCTGCACCGGTTACTGCATCCGCTTCGCCTACTGTTGAGGCCGATCCAGAGTCCCGACCTGAGCGTCGGCGTTCTCGTCGCGCCAAGAAGTCATCTGTGCCTGCGGTAGTGCCGCGTGCCGGTGACAGCGTGGTGCCGCTTAACAACATCCGCCGCCGCACCGCTGAGCACATGGTCATGTCCAAACAGACTTCACCGCATGTGCTGACCGCCATCGAAGTCGACTACGAAGGTGTCGAAACCGTGCGTCGCCGTGCGAAGCAGGTCTGGAAAGCTGAGGAGGGTTTCAGCCTCACCTATTTGCCGTTCATTGCCCGAGCTGTGATCGACGCTTTGCGTGACTATCCCCATCTCAACGCCAGCTTCGGCGGTGATGAACTGGTGGTTCACTCAGGTGTCAGCCTCGCTGTAGCGGTCGACATTGACTTCCAGGGTCTTCTGGCACCAGTTATCCACGGCGCTGAAGGCAAACGCCTGCGCCAGGTCGCCAGAGATATTGTTGATCTGGCTAACCGTGCCCGTAGCCGCAAACTCGGACCCGACGACCTTTCCGGCGGCACGTTTACTCTCACCAACGCTGGCCAATACGGCACGATGATGCAGTTCCCGATCATTAATCAGCCCCAAGTGGCCATCCTCAGCACTGACGGAGTGTCACGCAAGCCGGTCGTGGTTACTGACTCTTACGGCAACGAGTCGATCGCTATCCATTCGATGGGCGTTCTGGCCATGGCTTGGGATCATCGAGCTTTTGACGGTGCCTATGCTGCTGCGTTCCTGCACCGGGTCAAAGAAACCATCGAGACCCGTGACTGGGAGGCTGAGATCCGCTGAGCGCAGAACTGCTGGCCACCGATGAATCGGCTTTGCGAGTTCGCTGGCTGGGTCGAGTTACTTACGACGATGCTTTGGCGTTGCAGAGACGCCTGCATCGTGACAGCCGCGATAATTATTTGCTGCTGCTTGAGCATCCCCATGTGGTGACTCTGGGACGTCGAGGCAGTCGCCAACATCTGCTGGTTGATGTTGAAGCGTTGGGCGGTTCGGTGGTCGAAACCGACCGTGGCGGTGAGGTGACATATCACGGGCCCGGGCAGTTGGTCGGCTATCCGATCCTGACCGTGCCCGGTCGCCGAGGTGGGGGCCTAGCCGACACTGCCGCCTACGTTGCTGGCATTGAAGAAATGTTAATCGGGGTGCTAGCTGATCTGGGGTTGAATGCAGGGCGTTTACATCGCCATACCGGTGTGTGGATTGACCACGACGGGCTGAGACCCCGCAAGATCGCTGCCATCGGCGTGAGGCTGTCACGAGCGCGTTCCATGCACGGCTTCGCACTCAACGTTGACCCAGATCTCAGCTGGTTCAGCCGCATTGTGCCCTGCGGAATCACCGGTCTTGGAGTCACATCTCTGGTGGCTGAAGGCATCAATGTGTCAATGCGCGAAGTCGTGGATCTGGTGGTTCAGCGTGCTGGGCGAACTTGGGCGAGCGAAGACCGCATTGACCGAGCCGATGTGGCACATCGTCTGGTGCCCAGTGACTTAGCACGTTTCACCCGTGAAGCTGCCACAGGATCCGAAGCCACCGAAGAATCAGATGGCTTAGAAGAATCAGATGGTTTAGCTGGCGAGTCGGTGACTGAGATGGAGTCCGTGTCTGAGGCAGAGCCTGAGCCGGTATCGCCGCGGCTTTTGGGAAGGCTGGCCGAAGTTCAACTGCAAGGTGACAGCCACAAGCCGGTGCCGTTGAAGTCACGCAAACCTGAGTGGATGCGAGTGCCGCTTAATACCGGCTCAACGTTCCATGAGGTGCGATCAACTTTGCGGGATCTTGATCTGGTGACCGTCTGTGAGGAGGCGGGCTGCCCCAACATTTCGGAATGCTGGAATGACGGCACCGCAACCTTCATGATCTTGGGCGAGCGCTGCACCCGAGCCTGCGGTTTCTGTTTAGTTGACACTCGCCACCCCGAGCTGCCTGATACCTCCGAACCGCAGCGAGTGGCCGAAGCAGCGGCTCGAATGAAGCTCGAATATGTGGTGGTGACGATGGTGGCTCGTGATGATCTGACCGACGGCGGCGCTGAGGCGGTGGTCGCCACGGTGGCCGCGCTGCGACAACGTCTGCCCGGTGTACGGGTTGAGACTTTAATAAGCGATTTGCGCGGAGACCCTGCCGCACTGCAGACAGTGTTCGACTGTCAGCCCGACGTGTTGAACCACAACATCGAGACCGTGGCCCGGCTGCAGCGGGCTGTGCGCCCTTCAGCTAGCTACGCCCGCAGCCTTTCGGTGCTGGCTCGGGCGGCGACAGCGGGACTGACAACCAAGTCGTCGATCATTGCTGGCATGGGCGAAACCCATGATGAGATGGTGCAGACCCTGGTTGATCTTCACGCTGCGGGCACCGACATTGTTACCATCGGGCAGTATCTGCGCCCCAGTGCTAAGCATCTGCCGGTGGATCGTTGGTGGCCGCCAGAAGCTTTCACGCGCTGGAAAGAAATCGGCGAATCGCTAGGCATAAGCCATGTAGAGGCATCACCATTGACCCGTTCGAGCTATCACGCTCGCACTGCCGCAGACAAAGCCGAAACTGGTAACGCCGTTGTCGACTCTGCCGGTGCTGTTACCGGGAGCGGCATTGCTGCAGCCGCCTTGAAGGTGGTCGTGACATGACCAGCGTGTTCGCGAGCCGCCTAGATCAAGCTCGCCAACTAATGACCACCGACTACTCAAGGCGATCAATCGGATTTCGGCAGCACTTCCAAGAGCTGCGGACCGAACTCGATTAGCAGCGGCGCTCTCAGAGCCGCCTCAACCGAAACTGGGTCGACATTGATCCCATAGACGCGCCGCAAGCGCTCAGCAACCCATTCAGGTGCCGTTGGACGATCTTTTTCGTACTCGCTGAAGCAGTGCCTGATGTCAGCAGCAAGAACTTCTGGGGTTTGTCCCAGCCATGGATTCCTCCATCTTGGTGAACTCCGACTGAATCCGCGGTCATTACGCAAGACGTAGCGTCTGCTATCGCTCAAGTCCGCGAACTCTGTGAAGGCAATGTTGAACTGTTTACCGCGACGGGTCATGCGCGCCATCCTGCGTCTTCGCCACCTCTCAACAAGCGATGCTTCCGCGGTATAGGCAAACGGTGCGCTACGAGCGCCGTCACAGTCGAATCCAGCATGAATAGCTTGATCTTGATTGACCGCCTCACGGTCTGTGGGTGCAACGTGATCCTGGTCTGTCAGCGAGAAGTGATCTTCGCCTGTCAACTTGAGTCGACCGCTGTCGACTTCAGCATCCAGATCTGACAACTCGCAAGTCACTCCAAGAGTAGTCACACTGCACATGAGCAGCGGCAAACTCTAACGCAAGTTGCGTGGACGACAGTTCAACGCCTAGTGACTTCAACGATGGCTCACACTACGTAATGCTGGGTACGATGTCAAGAACACGACGGACGCGACGCTGAACGCCGTTTGGCTGTGCTGGCTTGAGCGGCGGCGCAAGCCGACAACACATCACATTTCAACACATTCACTGAACACGACGAGGGTGAACCGACACGATGGTCGAGCTGAACGCTGCCACTCTTTTGGCTGGCTGGGTGGGCGGAGGCTGGTTGTTTCTTTGGGTTACTACCCGCCGACGCGAAGTGGGTCTCGGTTATGGATGGCTGATGAGACCTATCTACCTGTTGCTTGCAGCAGGCTCGGTGACCCTCGGCGTGACCACAGGAGGATCAGACTGGTCACAAGACTGGGCTAGCGCTTTGCGTGACATCGTTGTGGCGGCTTGTTTTGTGTCGGGCGTTGTGGCTTTGATCGTGTCGCTGCAACGCCGGTCAGCAGGGGTGTCATTGCAGCGTGTAGAACAGCAGCGCCGTTCGGATCGGGTGGCTGCCATGACTGCCATGACTGGTATTGATAAATCCGAAACTAGCTTCGACTTTGACACGCCCGAGTTTCCGCCGCTGCTTGATCTTTGCACGGCCCTGCTGGGTTTGGTGGCCACGACACTGGGTGCGTTCGCTGCTGAGGGACCGACCGGGCTGGCTTTGGGTCGCACCCTCACGGGGGCGTTATTTGTTGGTGCTGTTAGCAGTGCCATGCTTTTGGGTCATTGGTATTTGGTGCAGCCTGGCTTGGCTCGCGGGCCGTTACTGGAAATGCTGCGAGCTGCGTTATGGCTGTGGCTGCCGCACACGCTGATGATGCTTGTGCCTACGGGCATGTTTTCGGTGCTTAATGGCAGCATCGACGACGGTTATAACGGCCTTCTTGGATGGTTTTGGGCAGCTTCTGCGGCTATGACGGTAGTGCTTGTGATCGTGGCGCGCGCGGCACTGCGCGAACGCCAATATTCGGCTGTGATGGCAGCCACAGGCTTGGTGTATCTAGCGATCGTCACCGCTTTCGGTCAAGACCTAGTAGCGCGAATACTGCTGGCACCTTAGTTACGTCATCAAAACTGCACCACAGCGGCAGCGGCACAAGCCAAGCTAGGAGCATTAGCCTGAGGTGATGCCGATCACAGTTCATGCAGCCCGCTCCGTGCCCAAAGCGGCCGGTGCCATCCTCACGTTCGTAACCAAAGAGTCACTTGAAGCCGGGATTGATGGCTTCGACAGTGCCATGCTTGACACGGCCGGTTTCGTAGGCAAACCAGAGCAGGTACATCTTCAACCCAGCGAAGACGGTTTCGTCGGACTCGTCGGACTCGGTGCGGCTGCTGAAGTAACCGCAGCCACGATCCGGCGCAGCGCAGCAGCAGTGTCGCGCAGTTGCTCACGACATTCGCGGGTGGCGCTTCAGCTATCCCAAGACAGCGCCGTGTCGCCTAAGTCGGCTCTCCAGCCGCTGGCTGAAGGCCTGATATTGGGCAACTACAGCTATACCCAGTTCAAGTCAGCAGCTGCCAATGGCGATGATGCCCAGCGCCGACTGAAACGTGTTGATGTGGTGGGCAGCACCGCAGCAGCAGCCAAAGAGGCGTTGCTGCGCGGCTCGGTCATCGCTTCAGGTGTCTGCACAGCTCGTGATCTTGCCAACGAGCCGGGAGGCTCACTCACGGCACCGGTTTTCGCTCGCCGAACCGCCGCAATAGCGCGCAAAGCCGGTTTGAAGTCACGGGTCTGGACCGAAGCCGAGATCAAAAAACAGCGACTGGGAGGCTTGCTGGGAGTCAATCGAGGCAGCACCAACCCAGCGCGGTTCGTGCAGTTGACTTACGAACCCGAGACCAAGCCCGTGGCCAGCTTGGCGTTTGTGGGCAAAGGCATCACTTTTGACGCTGGAGGCTTGTCCATCAAGACGGCGCAGGGAATGATGGCGATGAAGACTGACATGTGCGGCGCTGCGGCGGTCATCGGTGCTATGTCGGTGCTGCCCGCGCTGAAGGTGCCGGTGTCAGTCAAGGGGTATCTGCCCATGACTGACAACATGCTCGGCGGTGATGCCACCCGACCCGGTGACGTTTTGACGATTCGCAACGGCAAAACCATAGAAGTGCTCAACACCGACGCTGAAGGACGATTGATTCTGGCTGATGCTTTGTCGTTGGCTTGCGAACATTCACCGGACGCGATCATTGATCTAGCCACCCTCACCGGTGCCTGCATGGTGGCGCTTGGGCCTTCAATTGCTGGACTGATGGGCAACGACGAATCTTTCAGCACTGTGGTGCGCTCTGCCGCTGATCAAGTAGGTGAGCGGGTCTGGCCACTGCCTCTGCCCGCGGACTACAACAAGCAGGTTGAGTCCAGCGTGGCCGACATCAAAAACATTGGTGGGTCTTATGGGGGAGCGCTAACTGCGGGCCTAATTCTGCAACACTTCGTGACCGAAGGCACGCCCTGGGTTCACCTTGATATAGCAGGTCCAGCTCGCGCTGAGTCAGACGACGGCGAGATCGTGCAAGGCGGCACCGGTTTCGGTGTGCGCACTCTGATAGAACTGGCCGAAACCTTCAAGCCGAACTGATCAAACCAGGATCAAACTTAGCCCACCGTGACTAGCTCAGCTTTGGCCGGTTCGGCTCTGGCGTGCGGCTGGTGAACCTCACTGCCGTTGTAGATGCTGCTACCGCTGATGCTTTTGCTTGTGTTGTCGGTGCTGCTGGCATTGAGATCAGGGCCAGTGATGCTGTTGCCAGCAATGATGCCGTCGCTGGTGTTGTTGGTGCCAGCAGCATTGGAGAGGTTGTCCAATGCCCAATGAACAGCTTCAGCGACAATGGCCGGATGCATCCGCATCTCGGCGAGTTGTCTCTCGGTTTCGTTGATGGTGTCGCCGCATCTCAGCAGGCTCAGGGCTAGATGACGTGCTCGGTGCTGATGGCGAGCCAGAACGCCAAGATTGCAGGTTGCGGATAGATACTCCTGATGCTGATGCCGCGCAGGACTCGGCAGCCGCTGCAGTTGGCGTTTGCTGATTTGGGGCAGCCTCCGTCGCACCGACAGGGTGCTGTCGCCGACAATGCGAGCGGTACGGAACCGGCATGCCCGAGCCACGGTGCGGACCATGGCGCTGCCGACACCACCTTCGTGTTTGATGCCGAGCGTGGCCGCAGCTTCTTCAAGGTTCAGCGGTGTGCAGGTTGTGTGGTCAAGCAAGTCAGCGCAATGGCGTAGGAACCAGGTTGTGGCAGGCCCAAGCGTTGCTAGCCAGAACTGCTCAACGTAGGCCGACCTAGGATCGAAACCGATCACGTCAAAGCGTTTATCCACCCACGGTATCAGCGTGATCACATTGGAGTTTGCGATTGCCGGGGGAAGGTCACGGTAGGACTTCATAGTTAATCTCCATGCAATATTC
>JAPYNU010000055.1 GCA_028283245.1 Candidatus Aldehydirespirator catecholifindens
GCCCCCCTCAACGCGTGACCGAGGCCGAGTTAGCTACCAGCAGCACGCTATTCGCTCAATGAAGGAGGGGGGCTAGCCCCCCTCAACGCCTGTAGTTGGTGGAGTGTCAGTATCACCAGTGACGCTCAATGAAGGAGGGGGGCTAGCCCCCCTCAACGCAGCCTCAACTGCACTCTTGGAGCATTTGATGCAAGGTTCAGGCTAGTAACTGGGCATAAGCAGCCGCTACAAACTTAGATTGTCAAGCATCACTGGAGATTCGCAGAGTATAGGTTAGTCGTCCATGTCGCCTAGCGCTCGTTGCGGAGGGCACGCTCTGCGAGAGGCGCTGATTGGGCTTTCTTTGCTGCCGCGGCCCTACCAGAAAGGTCCCGTGTCACACCTCACCTCTATAGTTCGCACTGCGTCGAATTTTCGTTGCTTGGATTCCGGTCGGTTTGATGACGAAGTTGGCGCTACAGAACAGAGCCCCTAATCCTAAAAGGAGACTGAAGTGGAAATCACATTGGAAAGACTGCTCACTGGCACATCGAACGAATCGTTCGAGGACGGAATCCGGCTTGACACCGTGCTAGAGCCGCTCGGAGGCTCTGGCGCAACCGTGAAGCCAGCCATCTACTCAGGAGCTGTTTATCAGGCTGACCGTCGATGGCCTTCAGAGCATGAACCTCAGGGTGATGAAAAAGAACCTCAAGATGTCTATGTCATTGACAACGTTCCTTCACAAGCCAATCGCTATGAAGATGCACTGAGACGCAGTCGCGCAAAAACAGGCTTGCCGGAGATGGTCCTAGACCTCTCTGCTTTGCCCGGGCTGCCTCCGCATCTCCCGCGCGAACTTTCGAGCTGGCAGTTTCCGCATCGGAACGCCGATGCTTATCTCCGGGATTCAACCCTAGATGGAACCGACTTCGGCAAGCACGAAATTGGACGCTGGATCCTTAATGCCACTCACGACACAGCTGCGGCGCTTATGGCATGGTGGCCACAGGCACTGCTCTACGGCTTCTGGCAGTCTCACCTTGGCAAGAAACGCAACCAGGCTAAACACGCTCGAGCTTGGACCTCAGAGATCATTGGATGGCAACCTGCCGGCAAAGAAACGAAGGTCCTGGGACTCAAGGGCGATCCGCTGAATCTCAGCATTGAGGAGTCAGCTATCTACGACGACCGCGATCACGAAGGTTGGCGCCTCGGTTCAAAGCCAGAGAAAGGTGAAGTCAAGAAAAAGCTCTCAGAACTCGGTCATGGACAGGTTCCAGTCAGTGGCACAACTCCAGCAGCGGTGTCGTTCCGGCGATTGACTCAGCGAGCAACCGTTTCATTCGCGCAACTCCGACGGATCGGACTTGGCCCTGACTACGACGATGATGCAGATGCGGCAGCGAGAGCTTTGCTAGTCGCGATGGGCTTGCATGCGCACTGTTTGGCCTTCGGACGTGGATTCGCCCTACGTTCTGGTACTGATCTTCGAGTCTCCAGCACTTCAACGATGTGGCTCGGCTCCAACGACGAATCGCTTGATACTCTCACCCCTCAAGCAACTAGAGAACTGCTAGAACTTGCAAAGCAGCACGCTAGGTTGGTCGGTGTTCCGCTGAACGGCTGGGACAAGGATCCCATCAAGCTGACACCCAAGGACAACGTCGCTAAAGCAATTGAGTCTTCATGGCCACTGGCTGAGGAGAGCTGATGCTGACAATTAGCGTTGATTTTCTACATGGCACCTATCGGGCCGACCCTGACGGTAGTGCTGTCACGGGGCGAGCTGAGGCTGGAGAGTGGCCGCCGTCCGTAACACGGCTTCTGGCTGCCTTCGTCGCCGCAGATGGCATGGGGGATGACTGTCGCTTCACAAGCGGTTCTGAGTTGGAGTTTCTCGAAGCTCTGGGGCCGCCGGTGATCCATGCTGAGGCGAGCCCTCATCATCAGAGGTTGGAGCCGCGCTACGTTGTGGAGGCTTTCAACTCCGTCAAGAAAGTTGGGGTGGATTACCCGAGCAACCATCAGGAGTACCCCGCAAGGAAAGGGGCTCTCATACGGCCGGGTGTGCGGGTCGCCGTTGAGCATCAGAAGGTCGTTTATGTCTGGCAGGACGCCGATCCGACGACTTGGCTTGACTCTTTGAAGATCCGCGCTGCGCGTATCGGCTACCTCGGATGCGCTGATTCCCCAGTCAGAGTGCGAGTCGGCACTTCACTTGACGGCAACGAGACCGAATTGCTTTATTCATTCCACCCACGCGCCGATGGAACTTGCATGGTTTCGGTGCCCCGCCCAGGCCATCATTTGGCAGCGCTGGCCGAGGCATACAAGTCGTGGATGACGGAAGGCTCTTCCTTTGCTAGGTCACGGTTTCCAGTGCTGAGAAACCCCACCGCCTACGCAGGCCCTGATGATGCCAACGAAGACGAGGCTGGCTCGGTCGTTGCATGGCTCCGACTTGAGCCTGGAGTTCCAGGACGACGGATCGCCGATGTGACTGCCGCTCTCAAAGCGGCCATCATGTCAAGGTATCAACGGCTCTACGGTGATCCGTTGCCGCGCGAGCTTCACGGACACGGCTTCGACAACAAAGGCTTCGAGATAGCGCGCTACTTGGCACTACCCAACGTCGGCTACGACCATTCCGACGGACGGATTCTGGGAGTAGCAGTATGGCTCCCCCGCAGTTGTGACAGTGCTGTCATTGAACGTGTCCGTGCGTCTGCGAAATCACTCGACTGGCTCAGAGGCCCAAAGCTCAAGATCAAGATCGCGCCCTGGCGTGGTGACGGGCCACTAACAGTTAAGCCGAGCCGCTGGCGGCAGAAGTCTGAGGTATGGGTGACAGCCATACCTGCTGTGCATGAGCGCTTCGGTCGCCTTGATCTCCCTGAACTGCAGCGCTGGTGCCGAAATGCCGGATTGCCGCAACCGGTAGCGTTTCGTAGGGCTCGAGTGCCACTAGTTACGGGTGCTCTTGATCTGCACCCCTTACAAGTCAAGCGCAACGATTCCAAGAGCCGTGATACCGCGAAGCCGTACTCCCATATTGCTGTTCGATTTGCAGAACCTGTTCGGGGCCCGGTCGTGATAGGAGGTGGCCGATCACGCGGTTTTGGTCTGTGCATCCCTCATCACCCGATCAAAGCGGCCGACTCGGCTGGCGACGGGAGGCGGGCATTGTGAACAGCCGCTCCCCGCAACTCTCCGAGATGCCTGAGTTCAAGGACTTTTACAGAGCCGTCAATGACCGTGAACCGTTCCCATGGCAACGTCGCCTTGCCGAGCAAGTCTTCGAAGACGCATGTTGGCCGCTTGAAATAGGTGTGCCGACGGGACTAGGTAAGACGGCGTGCTTGGACATCACGATCTGGTGGCTCGCGTCGCAAGCGCATCTGCCTCCTGTGCAGCGTTCGGCACCGACCCGCATCTGGTGGGTGGTCAACCGGCGTTTGCTCGTCGACGAAGCGAGCAGGCATGCCGAAAAAATCCGAGCGATGCTGGAAACCCCGGCTTTAGGTCGCACGGCACCAGATGTCGACGTGCTACACAAAATCGCAGATCGGCTCAAGAGCTTGGCTGGCCCCTCCGCTGAGAAACCGCTCTGCGTGATCCCGTTGCGCGGCGGGATAAGCCTCCATCGGCCTCCTCACCCTGCACAGCCTTCTGTCATCGTTTCAACCATTCCGATGTACGGCTCGCGACTGCTGTTCCGCGGCTACGGATCATCGCGTTCCATGCGTCCTGTCGATGCCGCCCTAGCAGGAACTGACAGTCTCGTCCTAGTTGACGAAGCCCACCTAGCCCACCATCTTCGAGATTTGATCCCGAAGCTTCGTCAGTGTATGAGTCCGCATGTTGCGACACTGCCCGCAGAACGGGGGTCACCTCAGATTGTGTCGTTGACAGCGACTGGAGATGCATCTGGTAGCGCTCGATTCGACTTAGACGAGGCAGACCTTGCCGATCAGACCATCTGTAAACGGCTTGATGCCGCTAAGCCGGTCAAGATCGACTCAGCATCAACCGGTGACCCTGCCAAAGCTCTGCGCGATGCTGCCTTGAAACTTCTGGACGCAGCCAGTTCTCCTACTTCATGTGTGATCTTCTGCAACACCCCCGCGCTGGCTCGGGAGGTCTTCACTCTTCTCAAGAGCCACAAGCACTGCACTGATGCCGATTTGCTGCTGGTCACGGGCCGAACCCGGCAAGCCGACAGTGACGAATTACGGCGAAGGCTGCTGTCACCAGAGGGGGGTGTGCCAGCGAACGCATCAGAACAATTCGAACGAACCCGAAATCTGATAGTGGTGTCAACACAGACCCTCGAAGTGGGGGCAGATCTTGACTTCGAGTATCTGGTCACCGAGCAATGCGGAGTGCGCTCTCTCACTCAACGCCTAGGACGTCTCAACCGACTAGGGCATCACAGCCACGCTCAGGCTGTATATGTACACCGCCCACCCAGCCGTTCAAGATCAAAGCGCGGGGAGCATGACGGCAACACGCAATTGGGCGGATGGCCGGTCTACGGCACAGAACCTGAGATGGTGCTGGAGCGCCTTGTGTGCGCTAAGCCGGAGGAAAAGGTGAACCTCAATCCGAGAGTAATAGCGAAGCACTTGGGCCAACCAGCAGACGATCCAGGAAGAGCACCCGAGGTGCTGCCAGATCTGCTGTGGGAATGGATCAAGACGACCACTCCACCCCATGGCGAAGCACCCGTAGAGCCCTACTTCTCAGGTATCAGAGAAATCCGGCCAACAGTGTCGATCTTGTGGAGGGTGTGCTTGCCTGCCGCCGAAGCCCTCAATGAGAAGTTCGTGGAGAATGCGAATGAGCAAGACAACGAAGCGTCGTCCCCGCAGCGTCTGTGGCCGCGCGTTAACTCAAACGAAACGATTGATTTGCCTCTCTACGAACTTCGCTCTGCGCTAGAGGCAGTTGGCATCAAACAAGTCCACCGGCTCGTGGACGAAGGACTAGTGGAAGTAGTTCAGCCATCTGACTTGCGCCCAGGTGATGCAGTGATCCTGCCCTCCGACGCAGGAATGTGCGACGAGTTCGGCTGGAATCCCGAATCGAGAGGCCGCGTTGTTGATCTTTCAATCAAGCGTGCTGGGCTGCCTCTCGACCGTCAAGCCTTGGAAGCGCTTTGCGGTGGATCACCCCACAAACTTGGTCCCGAACTATCAGCCTCACTTCGTGCTGCAATAGGGGACGGCGACCAAGAGCTTGATGAAGCTGTGGCGCAGGAAGCATCTGAGCGGCTCATCGCTCTACTGCAAGGGAGTGACTTGCTTGGATTCGGACCTGATGAAAGCAATACGTTTCTTGAGGCACTTAATCCCATACCCGTACGCGCATTCAATGAAGTTCCTCGACTTGAAATGGGCGATGCCAGACAAAGCGCAAGCCTTGACGAATCCGACGAGGTCTCGCTCTGTGAAGGGCTGCCACCCGAAGCGATGGAACTTGTGGCCCATGGGACTGCGGTCGGTGATCACAGCAAGGGGTTGGCCTCTGCTCTCGGCCTTTCGGAAGAACTCGCAGTCGTGATCGCCCAAGCTGGTGAGTTTCACGACCTCGGTAAGGCGGATAGCAGGTTTCAGCGCTGGCTTGATCCTAATTCCCCTGCGAGTCCGAACCATGTGCTTCTCGCCAAGTCGCAGATGCATAAATCGCAGTGGTCGGCGGCACGTTCCGATGCGGGATGGCCCGCTGGCGGACGCCACGAAGAACTGTCTGCACGGCTAGTAAAGGCTTGGGTTAAAGAAGGTGGCAGCGGCCTCGACAATAACGATCAGGATCTGCTGATTCATCTCGTTGTCAGCCACCACGGTAAGGGCAGGCCTCTCCTAGTGCCAGTCGCCGACGGCACCCCCGACACAGTCCAGTGGACCTTTGGAAATGGAGCAAATGTGAGCGTGGCCGCCGATTTGTCATTGACGGATTGGGGTCAGCCATCACGATTTCGGCGACTCAACGAAAGGTTCGGGCCTTGGGGATTAGCACTCCTCGAGGCGTTGGTCCGTCAGGCCGACCATCAGGTATCGGCAGTTACGGAGGTTCAATGATGGCATCAGTCGAATGTCCTGGGCTCCCAGCGAGTTGGCTCAATGCCTGGCTCGCTGCCGTCGGCTTAATCGCCCTTGAGCCTCGTCTACGTCTCAGCTGGACTTCCGAACCTGAGCCGATAGCGGTACTGAGCACTGAAGACGGCGAGAACCCATCGGAATTAGCAGTCAACGCTTGGCCGTCATTATCTCGTCTAGATGAAATGCCCATCGTAGAGAGCGTCTCAGGACTGGACGCAATGCAGCGCTCGGTCTCCGTCAAGGTCTTCCAGCAGCGAGCCGAGTTTTGTCGGCAACAACAACATGTCGACTCATGGACGCTTTCCTCAACGGTTACAGATCTCTGCGTTGATACAGACACTGAAACAAAGATGACTGTGAGGCACGCTCGACTGGATCCAAAGGGTCCAGGAACGATCAAGTGGCTCCACCACAGACTTTTGAAGTCGCACTCGCTGATCACAAATCCTTCAGTGCAAGTCAGTTCGACTCTGCGAGGACATGCCAAGCGCGTAAAAGGCAATGGTCTTGGATTCGATGTAACCCGGATATCGGCTCTAGCTGACTCGACTGATCCGATGGTTGATCCAGTTATTGAGGTGCTTGCCTTCTTCGGACTAAAGCTGCTACCTATGCGCGGTGAAGGCATCGAAGTGAAAAAATCGGGACCGCGAAACCGATTTGCAGCGCGTCAACGTGGCTGGAATCTTGAACCTGCACAAGCCGCCCAGCAAATGACCTGGCCAGCATGGGAGCAACCTCTCGACTTCTCGGGGGTTGATGCCCTTATGGACCTTTGGGCCGAGGTAATCAAGCAAGCGACTCATACCAAGAGAACTTCTAGGACCAAACGCTCTGTCATTGGTATTCATGCAGCTTGGCGGTCCGTTCCCTACGAAGCACGCGGCACCAGTGACACAACCGTCGGCTTTGCATCCGCAAGAATGGAGCTTAATGCCGGTCGACGCTGACATCGTGGTGCCGATCTCCGCGATTGAGCACTACGAGTACTGCACTAGGCAGTGCGCGTTGATCCATGTGGATGGCGTTTGGACAGACAACCGACACACTGTTAGAGGTCAGCATGAGCACCGACGTGTGGACTCAGGTGTCCACCGCAAAGAGCGCGGTGCTCTGGTACTGCGGGCAATCCCACTATGGTCCGAAGTTCTTGGGCTGTCGGGACGCGCTGACGCTGTTGAGATTGTTGACGGTGCAGTCCGCCCCGTCGAGTACAAGGCTGGCACCCGCCACGGTAAAGCCGCTGACCTCCAAGTGTGTGCCCAAGCACTCTGCCTAGAGGAGATGCTTGGAGTCAAGGTGCCCTTCGGATACGTGTGGTATGCATCTCCCCGCCGCCGTAGCCGCGTCAACTTCACTGAGACGATCCGCTTAGAAGTCGTTGCAGTGATTGAGTCGATCCGCGGTCAGTTGAGATCGGGTGCGCTACCGATGGCACCCAACGATGTCAGATGTCAAGAGTGCCAACTGCTGCACCACTGTCTACCAGAGATCAGCGACGGGCGAGACAGAGTCACAAGCTTCATGCAGAGAGATGTCTTCGGGTGCGCTACCTGAACACCGTCTACGTTCGAGACCACACGGCGAGGATCGGGCATCGACGGGGCTCGCTGATGGTCAAGCAGGAGACTGGAACGACACGGATACCACTTGCCAGCATTGATGCTGTCGTGCTGCTTGGCTCGGGGCAGGTCAGCACCGAAGCGCTCGCAGCGTGCGTCAAGCGAAACATCAGAGTTGCTTCGCTAAGGCGCAATGGCGCGATTCGCTTTGTAGTCGGAGGACCGCTGTCTGGCAACGTCCACTTGCGGATGGCTCAACACGAGGCCGTCGTAAGCACAGTGCATTCGCTAGCTATTGCTAGAGCGGTGGTAGCTGCGAAATTGCAGAGCAGCCGCACCATGCTTTTGCGTTGGGCGCGCGATGCAGACAATCTGTCACGACGGCAACGGCTGCACAGACGCGCCGAGATGATCTCAGAGCGAATAGCGAAGGTGCCATACACCCAATCACCCGATCATCTGCGAGGCCTAGAGGGAGACGCTGCCAGGATCTACTTCGGAGGGCTAGGACACCATTTGGCGAACTCGGGTATCCGATTCAGCAACCGCACACGTCGCCCGCCCAGAGATCCAGCCAACGCGCTGATGAGCTTCTGCTATGGCTTACTAACTGCCGAAATAGTGGGAGCCCTAAATGCTGTCGGGCTAGACCACCAACTCGGATTCTTGCATAGGCCGCGTTCAGGACGACCCTCACTTGCTTTGGATCTTGCCGAAGAGACACGTCCATTGACAGACCGTTTCGCCGTGGCTCTGCTCACACGACAACAACTGGGGGTACCCCATTTCGTCCGCACTCCTGGCGGTGCCGTCTACTTGGCTGACAACGGGCGTGACGTGGTGCTCAAATCATGGGAAGCACACAAAGAGAAAACTGTGCCTCACCGAATCCTGCGCCGACCAGTTGAGCGCTGGGCACTACCGACGGTGCAGGCGACTCTATTGGCTCGACACCTGCGCGGCGATTTACGCCAGTACCCGCCCTTTGTAGCAACGTAGAGAGTGATTATGGATCTGCTCGTAGCTTACGACATCGCTGACACGCAAGGATCAGGCGCGAAGCGGCTACGAGCAATCCACGATCTTTGCTGCGGTTACGGAACTCGCGTTCAATTCTCGGTATTCGAATGTCGTCTCTCACCTGCACGCTATGCGACGCTGACCGTTGAACTTGAGTCCATCATTGACCCAAAGAGGGACTGCGTGAACATCTACCACTTCGGGCGACCACTGTCGGAATGCAAGACATTACTCGGAACCCCGAGCCGTCATAACGTAGGCGATGCCTGGATTTTGTGAACACCAGCATCTCCCCTTCTTCCATCATGCCTACCACGCAGCCTCTTGTGGCTAGCTAGTGAAGCCTTCTTTGGCGGCTTGGGCCTTGACGAAGCGGCGGACTGTTTGGTCTGCGAACATCACCCGACCGTGGCCTACAGCGTTGATCAGCCCTGATCGCACCAAGCGCTGGCGATAAGTACTGAGACTGCGGGCACTGTGGCCCCAGCGGCCGCCGACATCACCGACAGCACTGCTGGCACGGTCATCCAGCATGGCCGCCAAGAACCGCTTGTCAAGGTCGGAAAGTCGATTCCACACCGGACCGTGGACATGCTGCCCGAACTGCTCACTGGCATCGTCGGATGCCAACTTGACCTCCTTCACGGTCACGCCCCTGATCAAATCCTCCGCATCATCCCAGACATGTGAGCCGATCAACTGCACCAGGTATGGCTGACCCATAGACACCTCAACGGCTACAGCCAACGCTTCATCTTCAATGCGACCTCCTGCCTGCTCAATGGGTTCACGCAAAGCGGTTGCAGCCTCCGATGGGCGCAAGTTCCCAATCTCGTGGCGCACGGATCTCTGAAGGAAGGTGCTCGCATCACCCGACAGCAGACGCCGCTCCAACTCGGGCAGCGCCGCGCCCACGAACGCCACAGGCCGTTCGGCACGACGAGACGCAAGCTGAAACACGCTGCCAAAATGTCTGATCTCGTCAATGTCGCTGACATGGATCTCATCAACCGTGATCAGCAGGCCTGAACCATTTTCGGCAAGCAGATCGCCCAGTTCGCTCAGCGCTGCCTCAAGATCGGGGATCGATCGCTTAACTGGGTCTGGGTCAACGACGCGCTCGGTCTGGATGCCGCTGCCCATGATTGAGACCCCGGTCACAGTTCGTTTCGGCCCAGGCTCGCGCTCAGCGCGCTGCTCAGCTAGCAGACTTGACACCTTTAATGCGATTTGAGCAACGAGTCCGCTTCCGCTCACTGCCGACGAAGACACGACCAGCCATCCTTGGGCTCTGGCTCGGTCCTCGACAGCATTCAACAGCACCGTCTTGCCTGTTCCTCGCAAACCCCACAACAGAGTTGCGTAGCTCGGACTGCGAATACTGTCGAACACACGGTCGAAACTGTGAAGAACACTACGCCTACCAGCGAGCACGGGAGGGTTGATGCCGAACGACGGTGAGAACGGATTCGTGAGTCGCACAGTCACAAGCCCTCCTACGGCATCGTCGAAACAGGCTGGCGCTGACCTCACAAGACTGTAGCACTTACTTGCGGAATATTTTGTTTCTGCGTAATATTTGTTTATTGCGGAATATTTTGTTTCGTTAAGGAGAGAGAGAGAGAG
>JAPYNU010000056.1 GCA_028283245.1 Candidatus Aldehydirespirator catecholifindens
TGTATCATCATCAGCCACAATCACAGTCGCTGACGATGCTGACGAACTCGGGGTGTAACCGGTACCTGTGTTAATAGCCACGGCTACAGAACCATCAGCCTCATCTGTTGAGTCGCCGGTGGTAGCGATTGTGAGTGTGGCGGTGCCGCTGGTTCCGATTGTGACTGTTTGTGATCCTGTGGTGACACCGTAGTCGCCGGTAGCGGTGACATTGACGGCCACGTTAATGCTGGTATGCGGCGCGGGATCAGCAGTCAACGTGAACGAAGCAGCAGTGCCTTCGGTGACAGCGCTACCGGCGGTAATGCTGATTTCGGGAACGTCATCGTCGTTGATATTGACGGTTGCTGTTGATGCAGAAGAGTCCAGATCATAAGCAGCATCGTCGACGAGTGTGACGGTTACGGAACCGTCAACTTCGTCCGTGTTGTCGCCGGTGGTAGCGATTGAGAACGCGGTTGATATAGTGTTAGTTCCGATAGTGACTGTTCTTGTGCCAGTCGTTACACCATAGTCGCCTGAGGTGGTGACTTTGTAGCTGACTATGAGGGGTGATGCGGGTATGGGCTTAGGAGTAATCGTGAATTTAGCATCTCCACCTTCGGTGACAGCACTACCAGCGGTGACACTGATTTCAGGCACAGGCACAGTCGGGGTGCCGCTCACGTCTGCAACGGTGACCACTGCTGACGGCTCTGAGTAGACATCATAGGCAGCGCCGTCGGTGACTGTCACCGTGACCGCGCCTTCGGACCCAGTGAACCCGTCATCAGAAGTAGAGACGGTCAGCTTTGCTATGTCGCCTGCGGGGATCGTCACCGTTTGGGTACCAGCACTGACACCGAAGCGGCCACCCGCGTTGACCGTCACCTCAACGTCAAGATCAGCAACAGGGCCGGGAAGCGCCCGCAAGGTAAAGACAGCGTCGTCACCTTCGGTAATGTCACCGTCGCCGGTCACGATCACCGTAGGTGTCACAGACCGTGCAAGGTTGAGACGCCGCAACTCGTCAGCGACCGCCTGCCAGGCATCTGCGTCGGCCTTACCTTGGTCGGCGTATACCTGAGCCTCCGCAGCAGTGATCTTCCCGCCAGTCACACCAGACGGACTCTGGCCCAACGCCAACAGTGCCCGTTTCCATGCATTGCCACGCGCTGGCTCGAGGGCGTGCCACAGCGGGTGGGCCGTTGATGCCTTCTTGGCTATCTCGATCACTCTGGGATTGATAGACAACGACAGCAAAGAAGTGTCGGTTACTTTAGCCGAAGCACTCTTGTCGCTGTTGCGAGGCGAGGGATAATAGCTGTTGTCGTCGGGTGCCTGGATTGTGGCGATCACCGCACCATCAGGTTGAGAGAACGCGTGAGTCACGGTGGGCACTGTGAGCTTCGCAGTGCCGGTCGTGGGAATCGTGACCGTGCGAGTTGCAGTGTCAACGCCAAAAAAGCCCTGCTCATCAACAGCAACCTTCACCGACAGCGGCGACTGCGGCGCGGGGACCGCCTTAAGAGCAAACGACGCATCAGCACCCTCCCTGATGTCACCATCGGAAGCAATGCTCACACGCGGCAGATCATCAGACACCGTCAGTAAGATTCGCGAGGGCCCTTTGATCTTGTATTGGCCGGGTTTTTGGCCAATCTGGGCCACGACTTGACGGGTTGGATCGTCTATTTCGTCTATGTTTGTTGCTATCGTATACTTTTTCGTACCCGCGGTGCGGAAGACTGGAAATATGTAATGAGTGCTGCTGAGGTAGGCTCTTGGAAACACTAATTCCGTCACCCTGAGCGCAAGACCAGTCGGAGTTGCCGGGTCGCGGTCCATCGTTACTTCAAGTTCGATTGGCTCTCCTTCGTTGATGCTGTAATCGAGTGCCTTGATGGACACTTGGGGCTGGTCGTCGTCATAAATAAGCACGCTCTTGGCCGAGGCTGCTGCGTGCGGGACGGGCAGTGCGCCGATCGCCACCTTTATGATCTCAGTGGACTCGGTTGTGTCATCCTGAGTGGTAGAAACCGTGGCCGATGCCTTCAGCGCACCCGCAGGGATTGTGATGGATGTGAGCGCTGAGTAGTCGGCGTTGGTCTGGCCGGGCGGCGTTGCCGTGGAGGAAGACAGCACCACGGGAACGACGAAATCAGTGGCGAGCGCTGAGCCAGAATGCCCTACTGTCACCGTGATGTCCTCGCCCTCGGTCACCGCGGCCGGTGCCGACAGCTTGACTATTTTCGTGCGAGCGGGGTTATGCCCATAGGCCGTGACTTCCCACGAGTTGAGCTGGGCAGTAACGCCAGTGGCGTTACTAACTTTCAGCTTCCAGGTTCCGTTGGCGGATTCGCCAAGATGCCGAGCAGAGGCGAACGTATAGTTTCCGTTGATCGAGCAACGGCAGTTGCGGCCGAGCGCCAAGCTGGAATCGACCAGCAGTGACTCGCGTCCACTCGGCGACACCAGCGTGAGCTTCATGGAGCGGAAATGCGATGTTTCCATGTCAATTTTGACATCGACATGCTCTATGAAACTGATATCCGACTGCAGATCAAGCGTTAGCTCTTTGGTACTGCTGGAACTTGAAACATCCCAAGAGCCTTTCGCTGAGGCCGAACTGGGGAGTATCGGCGGCAGGTTCGTCCACGTTTTTGCTGCCGCCACTGCAGCAGACGCATCCACAAGCCCGAACCCGTACTTGCGACTGTGGGAGTAGGAGTCGGTAGTCGATCCGTACTTCAGGGCACCTGTCGACCAGCTTGAGTCGCTGCTGTCGTTCTTCTGAGCTGTGTTGGCGAGGATCAGCTTCACATCACGCCACGTCAACGCGCTGTTGGCGCTGCGCATCAGCGCCGCTACACCCGACACCACCGGCGCTGAGAAGCTGGTACCTCGCAGGCCAGCGTGATAATGGCTCTTACCGATCGGCCCCAACATGCCGTGACGCGGCGTATCTCCTGACGGACCGCACACCCAAAGCGTTGACCCATACTCAGAATAAGCAGCAACGGTTCCGGCAGAGTTCACCGCGCAGGCAACGATGATGCCACGGTGGTTCATGCTTTCGTCGAGTGCTGCCTCATCGCCGACGCCGTCGTTCCTTCCATTGCCAGCACCTTTTACATGGACGATGCCCTTGCCGCCATAACCCGACTCAAGGCTCTCTTCTAAAGCTCGAAAGACAATCGGATTCTCCCGGTCGAGACGTCCATATTGGTTCGAACCGTAGCTGTGGTTTGCGACTGCAACCGTGTTCTGGCGGTGCAAATACGCCTGCGTGTTGCTCCACGTATTTTGAAAGTCAACGTAGTTGACATTCAGCAATTTGGCTCGAGGTGCTACGCCGCGTCCGCCTTTGTCGTTGTCGCGTGCACCGATGATGCCAGCTACTGCCGTTGCGTGATACGGAGAACGCGTGCCGTTCTCACCTTTTTTGTTTCCCCAGTAGGTGCTGGCAGCCCGGTCGGCATTTCCGACCAAGTCTTCGTGACCGGCTTCCCATGTGGCATCAACCACCGAGACCGTGACACCTGCGCCTTTGGTGGTATCCCAGACATTGCCGACGTTGATGTCGACCGACGGCACGTAGGTGGTACCGCCAGAGGAGACGCTGACGGCCTCGCTAGCGTCAAGATGCCACAAGCACTTAGACAAGGCGTCGCTCAACGGCGGACTGTCTGACCTGCACCGATTTGTCGCAAAAGAGTTGATGCTTGGATAGTTCTGTGGCACCGACTCGCTGTCGTCGACGGTGTCGGGACTAAACAAGTTGGGTGTTACCGACACCACACCCGGCGCACCGGCTAATAGCCGCACTAAATCCAACGACTCGGCATCTGAGGAAGTGGCGATGCTGAACGCACCAGGAAGACCGGGGACTGGCGAGATGCGCGTCGATTGCACTTCATGAGCCGACAGCACCGCATGCGCGGCAGCGTCACCAACACCCGACTCAAACACCACCAGCACGCCACCCACCAGCAAAAGCAGCTGCCCAGTATCGGAAACGAACCAGTTGTCGGCCTGCTGCTGGGCTTGTGCAATCGTGGAGGTGTCGTTGGAGCGCCCGTTATGTGGCCGGACGTAACTTACTGCCGCTGACGAAGCTAGGCTAGCCAGCGTGGAGGCGTTGATGTCTGCACCGCCATCGTAGGTCGACGCAGCCTGCGAACCCAGCAGCGCCATTGACATCTTGCCAGAGGCATCTTCCCATTCGAAAAAACCTTCATCATCAAGCAAATCACCGATGCTCGCTGGCGGCGGCTGAGCGCCAAGCTCGTGGCCTTCGATCTCTTCTGGTGTCAAATCGTCGAGACCCTCGGTAACGTCGAACTCGTCGACCGCAGTGTCGCCGCTGTCATCATCACCAACTTGCGGCACCAGTGTTTCCGGTGGCAGTGTTTCTGGTGCCAGATCACCAGCTTGCGGCACCAGTGTTTGCTCCAACTCAAGCGCATCAGACTCAGGCCCATCGGCAGTAGCGGGAAGAGTCTGCGCACTAGCTGTTGGTGATCCAGCAGCCAACACAGCAGCAACTACCGCTGCTACCACTAGACACCCCAAAGCGGGCCGCGATGCCCAAAATTTATTTGAAGATATACGCATCTGCTCTAGAAAACCTTTTTACAGAATCCTCTCCTACAGATGCTCAAGACTATATCACGGATTTCAGCAACAGGCTCCTCAGGTTCGGTTGGATTTGGTGGGCTTAGGGGTGTGGGTGGCTTACTCGAGGGGTGGAGGTTCGTTGCTGGGTTCGTCGCTGGAGTCGGCTTCGGGGTCGCTGGGGTTGTCGC
>JAPYNU010000057.1 GCA_028283245.1 Candidatus Aldehydirespirator catecholifindens
CAAAGATGCGAAAAGACGCAAAGATGCGAAAAGACGAATAAAAACGAAAAGACGAAAAGACGCGAAAAAGTTGCGGCTAGAGTGTCTGTCGTGGCTGAGCGCTCCCCCACCAACCCGTTCTCACCATCATTCGGGACTACTCCTCCGCTACTTGCTGGTCGCGATAAGGTTTTGGAGCGGTTCACCGAAGCGATTGAGTCTGGCCCGACCCATCCCGACTACACGCTGTTAGTGACAGGTGACCGTGGCACAGGCAAGACAGCACTGTTGAATACATTGGAAGCGACAGTCGCCGAGCGGGGATGGTTAACCGTCACGGCTGCCGCATCCTCAGAGCCGTTGTCTGAGCGCATCTTGACTGAGGCGCTGCGTTGCTTTGAACAACTGTCGGGTGGAAGTCGACATATCAAGCTTGGAGCGCTCAGCGTGCTCGGGGTCGGTCTAGAACTTGAACATGGCGACGCGTCCCCTACCAAAGCCGGGAGCCTCACCAGTGCGCTTGAGCATCTGGGCACAGCACTGGCAGACAAGCAAACCGGGCTACTACTCACTGTCGACGAACTCCACGATGTAGAGCGCGACGATGTTCGCAATGTTGCATCCGCCGTGCAAATCGCAACTCGACGACAGCAGAGCCCGATTGCATTCGCAGCAGCCGCTTTACCACTCATTGAGCACAGCCACCTCGCAGACCCTCACATGACCTTCTTGCAGCGCTGCGCGCGAGCACCGCTGGGGCCCTTGTCCACCGATGAGACACGACGCGCCCTACGCGAGCCGATATTCAGTCGGGGTGGCACCATTGACGATGATGCCCTTGCAGAGGCTGTGGAATCGACTCTCGGCTATCCGTACATGATTCAGCTAGTCGGATTCCATGCCTGGCAGATGCGCTCAACACCAGACGAACCCATCAATTCCGTAAACATCAGAGCAGCCATCGTAGAAGCCGAACATGCGATGGTAGAGCAGGTCGCAGGCCCGGTCTGGAACCGGCTGTCTCTCATGGACCGACGATTTCTACTGGCGATGCTCCAAGACGAAAAGGGCTCATCGCTGGCTGATATCGCTGCAAGACTGGATCGATCCCTCCAATACATACGGACCTACCGGCGACGACTGTTAGCTGCAGGCGCGCTGAGCCCCACCTCCGAAGGTCGGGTCCGCTTCCGTCACCACTCCCTAAGAAAGCGCGCTCAAGATGCCGCCCGAGACGATCCCAACCTTTCCCAAGATAGTGCTTAAGAGTTTGATTTGGGCGGGATGCGATCGGTTAGGTGTTGGCGGTTTCTATTGCTTCCCATACTCGGTCGGGCAGCACTGGCATGTCGATGTTGCGCACCCCGAGATGAGCCACGGCATCAACTACTGCGTTAACGAAAGCCGCTGGCGAACCCACAGTGGCTGACTCACCGATGCCTTTAGCACCGATCGGGTGATGCGGTGAAGGCGTAACCGTCTCAAGCAACTCGAAACGCGGCGTCTCCCAGGCTGTCGGGATCAAATAATCCATGAAGTTCGAGCCGATGCAGTTGCCATCATCATCGAAAGTGATCCACTGCATCGAAGACATAGCGAAACCCTCGGTCAAGCCGCCATGGATCTGGCCTTCTACGATCATCGGGTTGATACGAACCCCGCAATCATCAAGCGCGACCATGCGGCGAACCTTCCACACTCCAGTGTCAGGATCCACATCAACCACCACCACATATGACCCGTATGGGAACGTGAGGTTGGGGGGGTTGTAGTAGGTGACATCCTCAAGGCCGTATTCCATGCCCTCAGGCAGGTTGGTGTAGGCCGCAAAGGCAGCATCTTGGATAGACACCGACTGATCAGGTGAACCAGCCACAAAGAACTTGTCGGCGTCACGCTCAATGTCTTCGGGCGCAGCCTCAAGCAGATGAGCGGCAATATGGCGAGCCTTATCAGCAATCTTGCGAGCCACCATGGCCGTAGCTGCCCCACCCACAGGGGTTGAGCGCGAGGCGTAAGTGCCGAGCCCGTAAGGCGTGTCATCGGTGTCGCCGTGGATCACTTTGATGTCACTAGCGGGGATGCCGGTCTCTTCAGCAACGATCTGAGCGAAGGTGGTCTCATGGCCTTGGCCTTGAGTCTTGACACCGATCTTCAAAACAGCTTTACCGGTGGGATGCACTCTCAACTCAGCAGAGTCGATCATCTTCAAACCAGCAATGTCGTAGGTGTGAGCCGGGCCTGCACCAACCGCTTCGGTGAAATGCGCTATGCCGATCCCCATCAACTTGCCTTGCTCGCGTGATGCTGCCTGCTCGGCACGCAACTCGTCGTAACCAGCAGCATCCAGCGCTTTGCGCAGCGCGGTCGGGTAATCACCCGAGTCGTAAACAAACCCAGTGGGTGTTTCATACGGGAACTGCTCGGGCTGGATGAAGTTGCGCATCCTAAGTTCGGCAGGGTCAATACCAAGCTCATCAGCAGCGGTCTGCATCAATCGCTCAATTAAAAACGATGCTTCGGTGATACGGAATGAGCAACGGTAAGCCACCCCGCCCGGTGCCTTGTTGGTGAAGGCACCACGACATTTGATGTGTGCATTACCGAAGTCGTAGCTGCCGGTGCAGACATGGAACAGCCCGGCCTTGTAACGCGTCGGTTGAGCATCAGCATAAAAAGCACCCTGATCTGAGAGCATGTCCACCCGCATCGCTTGGATCCGTCCATCGTTGGAGAGAGCTAGTTCGCCGGTCATGTAATAGTCACGCCCGAAGCCTGTTGAGATCAGGTTGCCGGTGCGGGTCTCCACCCATTTGACGGGCTGGCCGATCAACAGGCTGGCTGCGGTTGCCACCACATAGCCGGGATAGATCGGCACCTTGTTGCCGAAACCCCCACCGATGTCAGGGCTGACAATGCGGATGTTCTGCTCGGGCAGTCCGGCCACCAGCGCAAACAGTGTGCGATGGGCGTGCGGTGCCTGCGAAGTCATATACAGCGTGGCCTGACCGGTCACAGAATTGACATCAGCCACGATCCCGCAAGTCTCAAGCGGTGAAGGATGCGAACGCGGATAGTGGGTGGTGAGCGACACCACCCGATCAGCGTTGGCGAAAGCAGCCTCAGTGGCGGCTGCGTCACCAGTCTCCCAGGTGTAAGCCAGATTGTCGGTCTGGCCTTCCTTTTCGTTGCGGATCAGCTCAGCCCCATCAGCCAGAGACTGTTGAGGCGTGGTGATGGCATCAAGCATTTCGTAATCGACATCAACCAGCTCAGCGGCATCGGTAGCGATGTATGGGTCGGTAGCGACAACGGCGGCCACCTCCTGGCCCTGATAGCGGACCTTGTCGGTGGCCAGCACGGCCTGCGTGTCGCCCGAGAGGGTAGGCATCCAAGCCAGCCCGTGAGCGTCCATCAGCTCGCCCGTAACCACGGCTACGACACCGTCAACGGCAGCAGCGGCCTCAGTGTTGATGCTGTTGATGCGGGCGTGCGCCACCGGTGAGCGCACCAGAGCCATATACAGCATTCCGGGCATGGCTATGTCGTCAACGAAGTTGCCTTGGCCTTCGATCAGACGAGCATCTTCAGCACGCTTGACGCTGTGTCCGATGCCTCCAATCTCGGGAGACGTTGTGGTGGTGTCAGTCATTTGCTATTGCCTCCTGAGTTTCAGGCGTCTGCGCCAGCGGCACCGTTGCTGGCTACCGCGGCTGCGGCTTGGATTGATTTGACAATGTTCATGTAGCCGGTGCAGCGGCACAGGTTCCCAGATATGGCCCAGCGGATCTCGTCATCTGAGGGATTCGGGTTCTCGTCAATGAGAGCAGCCCCTACGAGCATCATTGCTGGAGTGCAGAAACCGCACTGCAGGCCGTGTTCATCGCTGAACGCCTGCTGGATCGGATGCAGTCCGTCGGCGGATTTGAGGCCTTCGACGGTGGTTACATTTCGCCCATCGGCTTGCACTGCCAGCATGGTGCATGACTTGACCGGCTTGCCATCCACTAGCACAGTGCAAACCCCACAGCTAGTGGTGTCACAACCAATGTGGGTGCCGGTCAGCCTGGCATCGGTGCGTATGTGATCAACCAGCAGTTTGCGAGGCTCGACATCAGCTGTGTGATCGGTTCCGTTGATGTTGACGGTGATCTCCATGATTCTTCGATTCTTCCTTCCAGATCTTGTTCAGCTCTGAGCCTGCTCAGCGGCTTCGGTGAGTGCTCTTCGGGTGAAAGCGGCTACGACTTGGCGCTTCCAGCGTGCTGTTCCTCTGACATCGTCACGAGGTTCCGACGCTGCGGCTGCTGCTGCGCCAGCTTCAGCGAACAGTTCTGCGCTGGGCGCGTTGCCGACCAGCAGCGCCTCAGCATCACGGGCTTTGCAGTTGATCGGTGCAACCGAGGTCATAGCCACACCTGCAGCGCTGATCCTGCCGTCAGCACCAAGCTCCAAATGGGCGGCCACGCCTACCGTGGCGTAGTCACCAACCTTGCGCTCAAGTTTCTGATATGAGCCACCTGAAGCACCAGCAGCTGCCGGGATGCGAAGAGCGACCACCATTTCGTCGTCAGCTAGAGAGTTGGTGAAGAAGTCCACCACAAAGTCGTCAATAGCGATCATGCGCCGACCTGCCGGACCTTGAGCGATGACTTCAGCACCGGTTGCGAGCAGCACCGTGTTCCAGTCGCCTTCGGGATCGCAGTGCGCCACAGATCCACACATGGTGCCCAGGTTGCGCACCAGCGGATCGGCGATCCAAGGCGCAGCCGAGGCAACCACACCAGATACTTGGTCAGATGCGGCAACGTCGGCGTGTCGCACGAGAGCCCCAACCTCCACATGGCCGTTGTGGCGCTCAATAGTGTCAAGTCCGCTGATCCGGTTGATGTCAACTAGATGTGTCGGGGTGGCGAAACGCAGCTTCATCATCGGCAGCAAACTCTGCCCTCCTGCTAGGAAGCGTGCTTCGTCGCCTCCTTGCGTCTTGGCAGCGACTGCTTCCTCCACAGAGGAGACAATCTGATATTCAAACCGGGCAGGTAACACCCTGAGACCCCCAATCGCTTAGGTGAGCGTGGGATCCCACGCTCTCAGCGACAATAGCACAATCACGACCCAAGCTGTCATATTGGCCGCGAATTTGTTTCTAAGACATCGCAGAGATGCCACGAAATCGTGCCGAGGGTTCGGCTGCGAAGATGCCTAGATGCGCCTGAACGCTCATTGTCCGCTACCCGACACAACCGTTTCAGCTGCCCGTTCAAAGGTACGCTGACGGATGTGCTCTCAGATGCGTGCCACCGCTGATGCCCTAGGTGCCAAAAGTTACGCAGCGCTCCACGATCCCGACCAACGTCACGATCCCGACCAACGTCTGCTTTTTAGCGAAGTTGCAAGAATGAGCAACAAGACGTGAGCGTCACCGAACTGCTGTTAGTGGCTGTGGCCTCGGCTTTGGCGATGCTGGTGAAAAGCGTTACCGGGCTCGGCTATCCGATGATAAGCATCCCGATCATCGCCAGCGTGGCAGGCGTAGAAACGGCTGTAGTGGTGGTGAGCCTCCCCAACGCGGCAGCTAACATCTTGATCGGCTGGCGCACTCGTGCGGCGCTATCAGAAACCCGAGACTTGGTGCCGTTGTCGGTTACTGCGTTGCTGGCAGCAATCGCTGGCAGTTTCGTGCTAGTCAAAGTCGCCGAGCGTCCGCTGTTGATTGTGCTAGCGGCAACGGTTCTGCTGTTCGTGGTGCGGTCGTTGTGGTTAGGCGATGTGGTGGTGGCACCTGAGCAGGGGCGGCGTGCAGCACCTTTCGTGGGTCTAGCTGCGGGTCTGATGCAGGGAGCTGTAGGCGTTTCTGGGCCTGTGATCGGTTCATGGTTTTATGCCTACCGACTAAAGCGCGACGCCTACATATTTTCTTTGGCGGTGGTCTTCTTATGTTCAGGGTCAGCACAGATCGCGACTCTGGCGCTCATCGGAGAGTTCAGCAGTGAGCGCCTGCTCGCTTCGGCGGTGGGGTTGATACCGGTGCTGATGTTGCTACCTGTGGGTGAACGGCTACGGGCTAGGCTGTCAAGCACGCAGTTCGACAGAGCGGTGCTGGCGCTGCTAGCGACGGCGGGCGTGGTTCTGGTGGCACGGGTCATCACCGGCTAGACGAGAGGCCAGCCAGACGAAGAAGAAGCTGGCCAGATGAATCGGGATCGTCACCGGCTGGCTGTCGATTAGCAGCGATCGGCGACCTACTCGTAGGTGCCCAGATAGCTGGCTATCACCAACTCGTCTCGGCGGATCTCGTCGGGCGAGCCCTCGGCGATCACAGAACCTGCCTCTAGACAGTAGACGCGGTCGCTTATCCCCATCAGCAAAGCCATATCGTGCTCGATGACGACCACAGCGGCATTAAGTTCGTTCTGTAGCTGCTTGATAAGCGGAGCGAACGCTTCGGCTTCTCTCTGTGCCACACCAGCGGTGGGTTCATCAAGCAGTAACACTCTGGCATCGACCGCCAGCAGGCCCGACAACTCAACTATGCGTCGCGTGCCTGTGGAAAGCGTGCCCACAAAATGATCGGCGTAACGTTTCAAGCCCATGTAATCGATGATCTCGTCGGCTTCAGCACGTTTGAGTCGCTCCTGGCGCGGCGACGGTGGCAGAGCGGTCATTGATGCCAGCAGCCGTGACGACGACCTCGCCTCGAGAGCGACCATCAGCGACTCGCGGACTGTGAGATCGGGGTAAACGCGGGCACTCTGGAAGCTGCGGCCCAGACCGTTGGCGTGGCGTTCATGCGAACTCTTGTCAGTGACATCGGCACCGAGCACGAAGATTCTTCCCTCAGCTTCAACGAAGCCGCAGACGGCGTTGAGCAACGTGGACTTGCCAGCACCGTTGGTGCCGATCAAACCCACTAGCTCACCGTGATCCACATGCATCGACACCCTGTCGACAGCAACGTTGCCTCCGAAGCGCACCGTCACTTCCTCGGTCTTCAAAGCCGCAACAGCTCCGACGGACGCGGAAACCTTTGCTGGCTGTGATCGGTTGTATGCCGACACGGGCACCGGCACCGTGCGAGTCGAGTTCGCCGCAGAATCAGCCGGGGACTGCTTCGAGGGCTTCAAGGGCTGCGAGGGCTGCGTCTCAGGCTCTTCGTAAGGCACCACGACGGACTGCGTCTGAGGCTGCGGCGGCAGCCTTCGTTCGGCGAGCGCTAAGAGCCTGTCGCGCGCGCCGTAGACCAACTGCATCAGACCACCCGGAAAATACATGAGCAGAACCAGCAGACCGATGTTGCTGGTCAAAAGCCTCACTAGGTCATCGAGTTGATCGGGAGTCAGCTGGGGAACACCTCGGACCCACAGCGCCCCGAGGATCGGGCCTGCCACCGAGCCAAGGCCGCCGACGATCGCGGTCGCCACCACCGCAATCGATTCGCCTGCCCTGAACGTGAAGGTGGGCTGAAGCGCAGGAACCAGGGTCACGAACAAACCGCCGGAGTATGCGGCGATGCCCCCTGCCACCCCGAAAGCTGTCAGCTTCATGCGAATCGGCGACACGGTAGACGCAGCGGCCATCTCCTCGTTGTCGCGCACCGCCATCCATGATCTCCCTATGCCGGTGCGGCGAAGCCGCGCAACCACAACAGCCACCACCGCCAGCGATAGCAGGCATAAGAAGTAATAGTTGCGCCGTGAAGCTTCGAAGTTGATGCATACGGGGCCGATGTCGAGCACCGGCTTGGAGGCGGGCTGCAAGAAGCCAGCGCCTCCGGTGAAGAAGTCCTGATCGAACAGCCAGGCAGCCGCCGCCACCGCGAACGCAAGGGTGGTAACAGCCAGGAAAAGCCCCCGCACGCGCAGCGCGGGGAGGCCCACTATCACTGCGGCCAACACGCCGACGGCAGTAGCTATCACCATGGCTTGAGCCCATTGCAGTTCTAGCGACAGGTCGAACAAGTCAAAAGGCACCGGGATGTCGTTGCCCTGAGTCAGCCCGATCACGGTCAAGCCGCCCAGTCCCACAAAAGCGTATTGACCCAGCGAGAGCTGGCCAGCCCAGCCGGTGAGCACCGTCATCGACATCACCACCATCGCGAACAGCAGAATGCTGGTCCAGATAAACAGCGCGCTGCTGCTGGTGAGCGACAATCCCAGAACCACAAAAAAACCGAAGAGCGCTATGAACCCCATGGTGTTGAGGTGGCGCACCCACCACACATACTCCAAGCGACTGGGAACGGCTTTCAGCCGCGGCGACAACGACCAAGGCTCCTGTTCGCCGTTGCTGCGAACTACAAGCACCACCACTGCCAGCACAGCCACGAACAGGTAAACGTCGACCAGTGAACGGTTAGCTGACTCCACGTTGGCGCGGATCAGCGTCTCGGCCAGACCCACCCCAACTCCAGCAACGATCGTGGCTGGCAGCGAACGCATCCGTGCCAGAAGCGACACCACCAACACCTTCAGAAGCAGCGGCTCGGCTATTGCGGCGGTGCCTGCCTCAGCCGAGTTGATGCCCTGCAACGGTGCCAGAAAGATTGCGGTGGCGGCCGCGAAAGCCCCCGAGACGGTCCACACGATCGTTGAGGTGCGTCGGGGCGAGGTGCCGTAGACACGCGCTGTGTCGGGATTGGAGGCTGATGCCCTGACCGCCAGCCCTAAGCGAGTTCGCGCCATGAACCAGGCCAATGCGAAGATCAAAACCGGGATCACCGCCAAGACGACCAGTTCTCGAGCTTGCAGACGAATGTGGTCGGTGGGTGTCCAAGTCACCTCGAACGCTGCGGGGATCGGTCCTGGGGTGACCACGCTGGGCAGGTTGACCTTGGCGAACAGCACTACCTGACCGACACCTATGGTGGCGATCAGCAAAACTAGACGGGGTGCATCGAAGAGTCGGCGGATAACTACCAGTTCGATGAGCATCCCGAGCACCGCGCAGACCGCCATAGCCAGCACGAACGACAGCCACCAACCGACTCCGTAAGAGACCAGCAGCAGCACGAACACCGCCACCCCGAAAGCCCCAATCTCGCCGTGAGCGAAGTTGAGCACTCCGGTAGATCGATAGACCAGCACGAACCCAGCGGCGAAAGCGGCATAGGTGAGCCCTGTCACCAGGCCGAGCGCCACGGCCTGCTGGCTCACGGTAAGTCCCAGAAACTCGATCACAGCCGCTGCGTCCTCGAGCGCCTCGTGGTGTTCACCGGTCTTCGCCTCCCAAAAGCACCGCCTGAGCTATGTCGTCCTGCTCGGCCAGCTGCTGAGCCGATCCTTCAAAATGAATCCTGCCCTTCTCTAAGAAGATCGCCCGGTCAGCGAGAGCCAGTGCCACATTGATCGACTGCTCGACTATCACCATCGTCTGACCCTCAGCACGCAGCCTTTCGATCACCTCCAGCAGTTCCTGCACCACTACCGGCGCCAGCCCTAGGCTCAGCTCGTCGATGAGCAGCACCGCAGGGTCGTGCATCAAGGCCATAGCCAGAGCGAGTTGCTGCTGCTGGCCTCCAGAAAGGTCACCCGCTTTGATGCCCGCACGATCAGCAAGCCACGGGAACAGGCTCAGAGCCCGATCGGTGCGCTCTTTGACCTCATCTTTGCCGAGTTTCGATTCCAGCAGCGAAACCTTGAGATTGTCGGTCACCGAAAGAGACTCGAAAACGCCAGCACCGCCTCTGAGATGCACCAGCCCGGCCGCAAAACGGTCTTCGGCCGTGGCGTAGGTGATGGTGCGGCCCCCTAGACGCACCACTCCGCGGCTTGGTATGCCGAGTCCGCTGACAGCACGCAGCAGGGTGGACTTGCCTGCGCCGTTGGCACCGAGCAACGCCAGCACCTCGCCTTTCGCCACTTCGAGCGATACGTCGAAAAGCACCTGCACGCTGCTGTAGGCGAAGTCAAGGTTGTTGACTTGCAGTGCTGGGAGCGATTCGGGATCAGCCTCTATCCGAGCTCGTTCTTGATGTTCTTCACGCAGCTCCTCAACCGAGCGATAAATGTCATAGCGGATGAAGCGGCTGCCGTAGAAGATCAACCCGCCACCAGCCAGAGCCGCCGATGGTGCCATTACTAGCATGGCGGTGCGTTCGTTGAGGGCATCTGAAAACTGCCCCGATATCAACCCGCAGAAGAAGCCACCTACCAACAAGACGAACATCGGCAGCAGAGCGAAAGCTTGAGCACGAATACGATAGGGCGACACTGCCGCTATCACCGCTGGAGCCGCTACCAGAGCCATGGCCGCAAGGGTCTGGGCAACCGCTGTCAGCGCTACCAGCAACCCGATGGTCTTGATGGACAGAGCCACTGCGAAGAGCAAACCCGAAGCCATAGCGCACCAACCCGCTAGGCGCATCATCAAAGCGGGATCACTGCGGAATCGGCTATCGAAAAGCCTTCGCGCCAGAGGCAATCCGGCCAGCGCCGCCACCCAGATGAGTGACTCGACCACACCGCGCTGAAAGGGTCCCATGGCGTATTTGTCTTCCAACAGCAGATTGAACTGGACAGGCAAAGCGACCGAAACGAAGCCCAGAATCCCTGCTCCAGTGGACACATACCAGAAAGTCTTGGATTTGCGCAATCGTGCGTAGGCCACGCCGATCGGCACAGGCAGCGTGTCCGCCTCATGGCAGTTGTCTCCAGAAACGATGGCCTTGTCGAAACGGCCGCGCGGCGGTTCACGCAGCATCACCGACGATACGACTGCGGCTACCAGAGGTGCCACCGCAACAGCGAAGAAGGCTGACCGCCACGGCTCGTCGCCGCCCATCAGCACAGCGATCCCGCCGATCATCAGCGGACCCAGCAGCCGGCCAGCACAACTTCCGATTCTTTCTAGAGCGAAGATGCGGCTGCGAGCCGGAAGCGGATAAGTGTCTGCCAGGATCGAGTTCGTCACAACAATGCGATAAGACTGACCCAGCCCGGTAGCCGCATTTGTCAAAAACAGCTGGAAAGAGGTGACAACGAGACCGCTCAAAAACGTGGCGACACCCCAGAAAATAGAAGCAACAGGGATGATGAACGCCCGCTTGAAGCGGTCCGCGAACACAGCCATTGGGATCGCGCCGAGCGCCAAGACGACACCGCCAAAACCGAAGATTCCCAAAAGCGCTGTGTCGCTAATATTGAGAGAGTGCTGGATGTCGGGCGCGAGCACCCGAATGGCACGGGGCAACTCGTCAATGAACGCCAGCAGTGCCATCACGAACACCGTGGCCCGGCCGCCTGCACGTAAAGACTCTCGCAAAGTCATGGGCTCAGCACCGACTCCCGGCAGCAGGTCATCGGGGAGAACAGCTTCGGGGTCGCGTTCTGCTTGCTCGGCTCGGGGGCTGAGCTCTTCGGTGAGGATCTCTTCAGCCAATTCAGCAGCCGAGCGATCCACCGGGACCGCCCGGTTTGCGACCGCACCCTGGGAACGCTTGCGGTGCCTTTCAGGAGCCTCGTATTCAGTCGTCTCAGACTGGTCCTGTGACTCAGACTGGTCTTGTGACTCAGACTGGTCCTGTGACATAGGCATCCCCGCTAAACTCTCAGCAGCCAAAATTGACGTATCCAGCGCCTGCAACAGTAGTCGCCATGACCAGGGCGACAGAACGCCCGTTCACCGCAACGCAGAGGCGATGCAGACGCTGCGAGACCGATCCAGAAACTGCTGTGCAACCCCTTATATGATGGCAGTCGTCATAAACGCTTGATCATTCAGGGTCATCTTTGAGACCGCAGACGCTAAAGAGAGAACAGCAATGACTTCTAGGCTGAGTCGAGGGCTTGCAATCTTTGCATGTGCAGTTGTTGTGGCTGCTGGCTGCGGAGGCGAGGTCAGCGACTCCGACACAGACAGCGACAGCACCACAGCGTTTGGGGCTTCAGCGACCAACAGCGACGAGACCCAGCCGCTGGAGTCGGACGATTCCAATGCGAGTTCCACCAGCGCCGAAGCCGCCGAGCCAACAATGCCAGCAGCAGCCGCTGATGTGCCGCCTGCAGCACCTGAGAAGTCACCAGCCAGCGAAACCGAAGACGAGGATGAAACTGCTGGTAGCGAGCAGCAGAGCGCGACTCGCAACATTTATGACGACCCACGCGATGGCCTGTTCGACGAGTTCCAAGCCACTATGGACCGTGGCGATCATCCTTTCATGCAGATTGATGCTTTCTGCAAAGCCCACGACCCCGCTCCCGAGCGTGTCGCCACAGACGCGGGCATCCAAGCAGACTCCATTTCGGTGGTGCATTTTCGCCAGAAGATCGAGAATCTGGTGCAGATCGGTTTCGCCAGCGATGTGGGCGACACCCGCGAGATGGGCGAGACTTTCGTCGCTTACGTGAACGAGCAGTGTGGCGGCGTGCGAGGCCGCACGATCGACCTTCACACCATCGAGGTCGACGTGATCGACAATCAAGCGCAGGAACTCCAATTTGCGGCCTGCATCGAAGCCACAGAGGATCACAACGCCGTCATTGTTTTGAACACGACCGGAATCTTTGAGGAGGCGGCGCTGTGCATTGTTGATCAGCAACAGACCATGCTCATACTCAACACCTCTATGCCGGAGTTGATCATAGAGCGCAGCGAAGGCCGTCTGATCTCTTCGACAAACAGCGCCGAGCAGGCACTGCGAACACTTGCTCTCGATCTGATCGAAAGCGGTGAACTCGAAGGCAAAACCGTCGGTGTTGCGGCATCGGACGCACCGGGCAGGTACGAGGCGGTAGAAACCGCCCTCGTTGATGTGCTGCGAGCCAACGGAGTTAACGTCGCCGTGTTCGACAAACTCGGCTGCACTGGAGTCCCTTGCATGGTCGGAGGCGTGGAAACGGTGGGTCGGATGCGCAGCGCCGGAGTGGACGTGTTCTTCAACGTGCTCAACATCTTGACCGCCCCGCCCTTCTTTAACGAGATGGCCAACCAGGGATTCGAGCCTGGAGATGTGCAGTTCTATGCAAGCACCTTCAACAGTCAAGCCAACGAGCTTGTCAGTTCCAAGATCGTGCAGTTTGGTGGCGCTGGCGCTGGCGAACTCTACAACGGGGCGGTCATGCTGGACTCGCGCGACATCGGCGGCTACCGACTAGATGATTACGAACCGAAGGCGTTCAACGAAATGTGCGCTGAAACCTACGCAAGCTACAGCCCCTCGCGAACGCGCCACGATATCGAGAGCGCTCCGGGTGAAGCCAGCGCCCCCTACGGAATGGTCACCAACGTGTGCAGTTTTCTGCGGATGACAATGCGAGCGATTTACGACGCTGGGGACAACCCCACCACCGATGACATCCATTCCGCTCTTGTTAACCTGGGGGCTGTCGACGGCAACGAGATGCTCCCCAACTCGATCCGGCCAGACAAGACAACTACCCCCGACGTGTACCGCATTTTTCAGTGGGAGTTTCCTTGCACCAAAAACTACGAATTTGTTGTGCCCGGCTCACCCGACGGAATCTGTATCTACCCGATAAGCGAGTTCCTGCCCATCTCCTGATGCCGGGTGCCTGTAGTTCCCTGTAGTTGGAGCCAGCGGCCAGCAATTGGAGCCAGCGGCTAGCAATTTCGGTGAACGCCGCACGCTGGCGCTCTCTCAGAGGCTGAGAAACTCTCAAGCGCGAGGATGCGAACTGCGATGCACCTCGCGGAGGCGCTCACGGCTGACATGCGTGTAAATCTGTGTGGTGGCAATATCAGCGTGACCCAGCAGTTCCTGCACTGCGCGCAGATCGGCACCACCATCAAGTAGATGAGTGGCGAAAGTGTGACGCAGAGCATGAGGATGAGTGGGTGCCACACTGCGACGGTCGATCACCCGGCGCACATCGCGAGGAGTCATGGCACGACCGCGCAGGTTCAAGAAGATCGCATCTGCGGATGTGTGCTCGGTGATGAAGTCTCTGCGATGAACTTTCATCCAGTCGCGCAGAGCTTCACAAGCAGGATCACTCAAAGGCACGAGCCGCTCCTTGGCACCCTTGCCCCAGATCCGCGCTTCGCCAGCAGCTAGGTTCAAATGCTCACTGCGGAGGCCGCATAACTCGCTGACCCGCAGGCCGCTGCCATAGAGCAACTCAACTATAGCTAGGTCACGAGCGTCACGAGCCGTATCTTCGCCTGCTCGGGCGGGTTTGTCGATGAGGGTGTGAACCTGTTCATCGGTGAGCACCTTAGGCAGTTTGGAAGGCCCTTTCGGGGAGGTTAGCCCGAGGGTGGGGTCGGCTGTGACTCGGCCAGTGCGTCGCGCCCAGTCGAAATAACGACGCAGCACTGCGGCTTTGCGGCTAACGGTGCGCGGCGCGTAGCCGTCTAAGGTCAAGCCCGCTAGATAACGCCGCGCTGTCTTGCGGTTCATCTCTGCGGGGCTGCTCACTCCAGCGGCGCTGAACCATTCAATGAAGGCATTGGCATCTCGAGCGTAGACCTCCCGAGTGGAGTCAGCCACGCTGATCAACGAGTCAAGCCAGTCGCCGACATCCCATCCATCGCAACTATTCACACCCTAAGTGTAATTTCTATGTGCTCGTTATTCGAGGATCTAGCCGAGGGCTCAACCTGCTGACGCATCCCACATCGACCAGAAATCGAAAAAACCCTAAGCTTGGAAGCATATGCGGGGGTAACTTATTTAGGCTACGGTGGATTCAATACTTAGTTTTATGCTCGGTATTCATTCTTTTCGCATCCTGCTCGAGGTCGGATTCTATTTGTGAAGTGTCGTCTGCTTCCGGTGATAAAACAGTTGAAATCCGCCCAAACGGCCTGCAGGAGGTAGAGCTTCACAGCCGTGTCGGAGACACTACCCAGATCATCAGCACGCTCATCGGTCAACTTGAGTCAGTTTGGTTTGTGGCTCAAATAAGCGAAAGCGAAGCTGAGACTGTGTATGGATGGATTGCTCCGTTGAAGCCTGAGATGCAGTACTACGATGAATCGGATCGAATCGAATCACAGCAGTATCCCCAGTGGCTCACCGCAGCGAACCGTGTCCCCATCGAACCCACGCTGTGCTGGAACGGCCAACAGACTTTCTCGGTGGTCATCTCCGATGAAGCAGTGATTTTATTGGGCGAGACTACAGAGACCGTTCTTGAGGAACCCGCTGACATGATCAACTTCGGCAGCATCCCCATTTCTGAGTAAGGCCGAGCGGATAGAAGAGCCGAAAGCTCCACCATTAATCGAATCACCCAAAAATGCAAGTTCGGATGGACACCACGCCGGTTGTAGTAAAAGCTGGCATAGAGCGGGTGGTTAGGCGCGCATTACTAGGGAACCGTCGCGGGCCAGCAGTCCACAACGTTCAAGGGCCTCAGCGGCGACCAGCACTTCAGGCACTGGGGAAGCTGCCCTCAGCACCAGCGCGTCAAGGCTCACCGGGCCGTCATCAAGCAGTTGCAGCAAGCGTTTCTGGAGCGGGTTGAGGCTGTTTTGGGCAACTCGATTCGCCTGCGGAGACTCTGCCTTGCCAGCATCTTTTGCAGCAGTTCCTGCGGTAGCGAGATCCAACGCAACCAGCACATCATCAGTGGAGCACACTGGCGGGCAGCCTTCACTCAACAGCAGGTTGGTGCCCTCCGCTGCGGGATTGCGCACCGAACCTGGCACTGCCATCACAACCACATCACGCCGCACGGCTTCTTCGACGGTATGCATTGAGCCCCCAGCACGTTTTGATTCAATCACCACAACCACATCAGCCAGCGCCACCAGAAGCCGATTGCGAGCCGGAAAGCGCCAGCCCTCTGGTTCAGCGCCCAAAGGTGCTTCGCTCAGCAGTGTGCCTGATGCTGTCACCTCATCCCAAAGATCAAGGTTGCGGTAGGGATAGACCCGATCAAGGCCACTTCCGACTACCCCTACAACCGGCGCGGCTGCAGCGGCTAGAGCCCCACGATGCGCTGCCCCATCAATACCGAGAGCCAGCCCCGACACCACTGTTACCCCAGCCTCTGCCAAGCCCGCACCCAGTTCCATTGCGACTGAACGGCCCGTGGGTGTGCAGCGCCGCGTGCCCACAATGGCCACCGCTGGCGATCCCGAATCGGGCACTCGACCCCGGCGGAACAGGATCGGTGCTGGGTCGATGTCATCAACCAAAGCGGGTGGATGTTCAGGGCTAACTGGCGTGGTGACCCAAGCGTCAAGCGACTCAAGCTGCTCAGCCAAAGCACCAAGATCACAGTCACGGGCGTGCCGATACCAAAGGTCAGCGAAATCCTCACTAGATGCCCAGCGGGGCAGTTCACCAGCGACAACCTGAGACCACACTTCGGCAGGATCTTGCTGCTTCAGCAGTTTGTGGAGTCGAGCAGAAGATGCGCGCGGTAACGCTGCCAGAGCCGCAGCGTGAACACCTCGTGCAGTCGCATCTAGGTCAGCAGCCGGGCTCGCAGATACTGCCAAAATCGGCTCTGGTGATGGTGCTTGTGCTTGTGCTTCAGCCATGGATCAGGCTCCCAGTGCTATCGAGACGCATCCGCAGCGACAAAGCCGCCAACAGATCCTGAGCTCGCAGTTCAAGGCCACCGTCGTCAAGATCGCGGATGGTGCGAGCCACTGTCTGCACTCGGCGCAGTCCCCTAGCGCTGAGACGCCCCTCATCAAGCGCAGTGCGCAACACCTTTGTTGCTTCGGCATCAAGAGGCGCATGCTGATCCAGAGCGCTGCCGTGCAAATCAGCGTTGCGGGCCACACCACGCTTTCGAGTCAGGGTTCGCACTTCTGCCACCCGTTGAGCGACCTCTGCGCTTGAAACACTGGGTCTGCTGTCGAGCAGGTCAGCCGGGTCGGGTCGATCCACGCGCACCACCAAGTCGAGACGATCAACGAAAGGACCAGAAAGCCGTCGCTGGTAACGAGCCAATGCTGCTGGAGCGCAACGGCAACCAACCGTGCCACCAGCACCGCAGGGACAGGGGTTCATGGCCGCCACTAACAGGAACCGCGCCGGATGCTCAATCATGCCTTGCGAGCGAGCCACCCGGATCTTGCCCTCCTCCAAAGGCTGACGCAACGCGTCAAGCACCGACGGCGCGAACTCACCGAGTTCATCAAGGAACAGCACACCGCTGGTGGCTGCGCTGACTTCACCAGGTCGAGCCATGTGGGTGCCGCCACCCACCAGCGCGGCCATTGACGAAGAATGATGAGGTGCTCTAAACGGTGGCCTAGTGATCAAACCGTCGGGCAATACCAAACCCGCAGCCGAATGCACTCGTGTGACTTCCAGTGATTCCTGAGGTGTCAAATCCGGCAGCAGACCCACCATGCGACGCGCCAGCATCGTCTTACCAGCACCAGGAGGCCCCACGAACAGCAGATGATGTCCACCCGCTGCGGCCACCTCCAACGCCCAACGAGCTAATGGCTGGCCTGAAATGTCGCAAAGGTCTGGTTCGGGATCAGCACGTCGAGGTGGCGGTGGAGGCGGCGGTTCCGGCCAAGGCGCGGTGCCTGACAACGCCTTAAACATTTCTTTGAGATTGTTGATCGGCCGGACTCCTTCGCGCGCCACCAGCTCAGCAACGCAACGGTCACGGGCGGCGACCACCACAGGCGAATCGCCTATGGCATCTACTAAAGGAAGAGCCCCTGGAACCGGTCGAACCGAACCGTCAAGACCCAACTGCCCGAGAACCCCCATATTTTTCAACGTTTCTGGTGCTAGCTGTTGGTCTGCTGCAAGCACACCTACTGCTACGGCTAGGTCAAGGCCTGCGCCGGATTTGGGCATGTCGTTAGGGGCCAGGTTGACAGTGATGCGTTTGGGCGGCCATTTCAGCTTGCTAGAGATGATGGCGGCCCTGACCCGGTCACGCGCCTCTCGACACGACGCGTCGGGCAAGCCCACCACCGTGAACCCTGGCAGCCCGTCGGCGACATGGACTTCAACTGAAACCTGATGACCCCATACACCGACGAGGGTGGCGGAACGAATTGTTGCGAGCACAGCGGCCTCTTTTGGGAAGTAGACAAGTGAGATAATGAGTTTACCTAAAAACTCATCAAATATTATAATACTTCCCGTGTGTATCTGACAACTGCATCAATTTCGTTGGGTTCCAACACCTCAGCGAAGCCGGGCATTGACCGCACACCTTCGGCTACGACACGAACCTGGTCACCAAAGTCGGGGTACTGGGCAACCATGCGACCCTCAGAGAGCTTGTTGCCTCTTCCTCCGCCACCGTCGTTGCCGTGACAGTTGGCGCAGCGCGCTATGTAGACCTGCCTGCCTGTTACTAGCTGCGGGTCGGGGTAGCCGTCCACTCCGATTGGTATCTCCGGCACGTCATCAACAGAGCAGGCCCCCACCAGAGTTGCAACGGCGATCACCGCAAGCAACAGGCTGAACTTGACGAAACCAGCGAGAAGGCGACGAGGCAGAGCAGAACTCAACACGGTGCTTGGGTGCGGTAACAACGTTGCGCCACGATACTTGAGTTATGGGGTTTGATCCCACACGCCCTCAGCGACGCCGACCGACCGACTTGCTGTTCGTGGCTGCTGGACTGCTTGTGGCGATCGCTCTGCTGCTTTGGGCACTGCTGGGCTGAGCCTTGGATAATCCAGAACTTCTCGGCGAAGTAGAGGTTCGCTTCATTGCTTCGTATCAGGCCGTCAAGGATTACGTCTGTCCGGGATGCAATCGCCTCGTGCCAGCACGAACCGCCCACTTAGTGGTGGTGCCAATTGAAGCAGTCGACCTGCGCCGCCACTGGCATCGCGGATGCTGGCAGCGACGCACCAAACGCTAGAAGGCACCCTCAATCACGGCGACTTCAATACCGGTGACAGTGGCCACATCGAAACGCACCCGTCCGTGGTGCCCGGTGGCTCGCAGCCACTGAGCAGCAAGAGCCCTGATTTTGAGTTGTTTGCGACGATCCACCGCCTCTGAAGGCATCCCGAAACGTTCTGAGCGGCGGGCTTTCACCTCACAGAACACGATTTCGTCGTCTCGCAACAGCACCAGATCAATCTCACCCGAGCGCACCCTCCAGTTGCGATCGAGTATCTCATACCCGGCCTCAAGGTACCAGCGAGCCACTTTGCGCTCACCCCACGCACCGCGGGCTTGCCTGGAACGGTTGACAGCAGTTTCGGCCATGAAGAGACCTTAACAGCTATATGAGACTTTCAAATCTTTTTAGTAATTCTGATGCTGTCTCAGTTGCTGACTTGTCGTTTTTCTTTGACTTTGGCTGCCTTGCCGACTCGATCACGCAGGTAGTAGAGCTTGGCTCGGCGCACATCACCTGACGTAACACGCTCAATTCGCTCAATCACTGGAGTATGCACCGGGAAGGTTCGCTCCACGCCCACACCGAAACTCACTTTCCGCACGGTGAACGACTCGCGGACTCCGCTTCCTTGACGTCGCAGCACGATGCCTTCGAACATCTGAGTTCGGGCCCTGTTGCCTTCCACCACGCGCACATGGACGCGCACAGTGTCGCCGGGCTGGAACTCTGGGATGTCGCTGCGCAAGCTTCTGGCATCAACAAGATCGGTGGGATTCATGGCATGTCTCCACTCGCATCGGCAGCTTTTGCGAGCCGGGAGAGTCTACGGCTTACAACGCACGCTGCCACCTTCGCTTGCTCGCTCAATGAAGTGCGCCCAAAGAAGTGCGCCCAATCTGTGCGCTCAATGAAGTACGCCCAAAGAAGTGCGCCCAACTTCTGTGATCAGGTGCCGAGCTTCTGTGACCGCGCGCTCAGTTTCTGTGATCTGAGGCTTGATCGGTGAAATCGAAACCGTGGTCAGCTAACAACTCGATCTCTGGGTCGCTCAGCCCGCCGCGTGCCGCGATTAGATCCGGGCGTCGCTCAATGGTGCGCACCAGCGACTGGACTCGCCGCCAGCGGGCGATTTTTTCGTGGTTGCCCGATAACAGCACCTCAGGAACTGGCCAGTCACGGAACTCAGCAGGTCGTGTGTAATGCGGGTACTCCAGCAGCCCTTCACTAAAGGACTCCTCGCTGGCAGAGTCGGCGTTGGACAAGACCCCGGGAACGCAACGCGCTACTGCCTCCATCATTATCAGCGCAGCTGATTCGCCGCCAGCAAGCACCACATCACCAACAGATATTTCGCCATCAACCAAATGCTCACAGACCCGCTCATCAACACCTTCATAGCGACCGCACAGCAACGAGAACCCGTCACCGCAAGAAAGTTCGACAGCAAGAGCCTGATCAAGGTGCCGTCCCGCAGGCGAAAGGTAAAAAAGTGGGCGCTGCGGCTGAATCTCCTCGACTGCGTCGAACAACGGTTGCGGCATCATCACCATCCCAGCCCCACCACCGTAGGGGGCATCATCCACGCTGCGATGACGCCCTTCAGCTGCCATTCGCAGGTCATGGATCCTTATGTCGATGATGCCATCGGTTCGGCTGCGCCCGATAACAGAGGCCGATGCCATGGTCTCCACCAAGTCGGGGAAGATCGTAAAAATTTCGATCCTGAAGCTCATGGCGTGTCTTCAAGTTCAGCGAACAGCCCTGCTGGAGCATCCACCTCAACACGTTCGCCGGGCACTGCGTCAACCATGAAGCGCAGCGGCACCAGAGTGCCGTCATCAAGTTCAAGCAGGTCACCCGCCGGATTCGCCACAACCGCAACGACAAGCCCCCGGTCGGCACCAGAAATCTCCAGCAGCCGTGCCCCGATCAACTCATGCACCCAAAGTTCATCAGGATCGACGATCGCAGGAGCTCGCAGCACCAAGCCTCTCAAGGCTTCTGCCGCGTTGCGATCTTCAACGCCAGCAAAATGCACCAGATAGCGCTGTTGGTGTGGCCTAGAGGCGGACACTACAAGCGTGCCCTCATCTGTTTGGAACTCTGACCCAGGGTTAAGACGCTCTAAGCGGTTGCTAACCAAAGTTACGGTCACTTCGCCGCGAGTGCCGTGCGGGCGGCCGACACGTCCGATCTCAAGCAGCGGCTCAGCCACAGAGCCCGAAGGCAGGCCAGCAGCGGCAAGCTCGGCAGAGGGTTCTCCAGAATCAGTCGACGAACTCGACCTCAATGTCCACATCATCGCGCGACCCGGCGGCGCGCACCAGTGTGCGAATGGAGTTAGCCACACGGCCTCGCTTGCCGATAACTCGACCCATCTCGCCTTGGGCGACCTGCACATCAAGTCGCACCGTGTCGTTATCGGTGTGAGTGTCGGGAGTGCTGATATCGATCTGCACGGCATCGGCATCATCAACGACATTGCTGACCAAATAGCGGCACATCGCCACCGCGGTGGGGGCTAAGTCGCTCATGATGCTTGCGAAGCGGGTTCAGCTTGGGCAGTTTCGCCTGAAGCCTCTTGCGCTTCTCCAGAGCTGGCTTCAATCAGAGACGGCTCAACTTGAGGCGTTGACGCAGCTTGGGCTTCCTTAGCTTGGGCTTCCTTAGGGTCGCGGAAGTTATCCCAAGCGCCGCTGATCTTCAAGAGCTTCTCAACACGCTCAGTGGGCTGAGCACCATGTCGCAGCCAATGCAGGGCTCGATCATTGTCGATTCTCACCACCGAAGGTTCTTGGCGCGGTTCATAGAACCCGATTATCTCAATAAACCGCCCGTTTCGAGGCGAGCGCGAGTCGGCGGCCACGACACGGTAGGTGGGCTGCTTCTTCTTCCCCATCCGCATGAGGCGCAACTTGACTGCCAATTGTGTTTCCTTTGTCTTGTGCTTGTCTTGTGCTTGTGCTTGTCTTGTCTTTGCTGTTTGCGTGCTTCAGAATCTTCGCCGAGTCGGTTCTGCGAGATTCAAGGATCAATTGAACCCGGGCCAGTCACCTTTTTCCAACCCTGGAAGAGTTAAAGGCACTTTGGGCACCGGCTGTGGACCCTTCGGAGTGGTGCGACCACCACTACCACGCCGCTTCGATTTGGATCTCCCTAACTGCCTTGAGGCACCAGATCTTGACATAGCAGTTCTACGCTTGCCACCGCCGGGATCTCCGAAACCTTTCATCATTGATCGCATCTGTTTGAACTGATCCACCAGCGCTTTCACATCGCTGGGACGACAACCCGAACCCGCAGCGATGCGTTGACGCCGTGAAGAGTCGATAATGTCAGGCTGGGCGCGCTCAGCAGTCGTCATGGAGTGGATCATGCCAGTGATGCGAGTGATGCGGCTCTCATCAATGTCGGCACCACGTAATTGTTGCGACATGCCCGGCATCATCGACATGATGCTGCGCAGATTGCCCATACCGAGAACTTGCTGCATCGTTGACAGAAAGTCGTCGAAAGTGAAACTGCCTTCAAGCAGTCTCGTCGCTGCCTCCTCGGCTTGCTCAGCTTCGAAAGCAGCTTCCGCCTTGTCAATAAGCGTTTCGACATCGCCCATTCCCAAGATGCGACTGGCGAGACGATCTGGGTGGAACGGCTCAAAGTCTTCGAGCTTCTCGCCCACCGACGCAAACGCAATAGGACGGCCCACAACCTCTTTCACAGAGAGCGCTGCGCCCCCGCGGGCATCACCGTCGAGTTTTGTGAGGATCACGCCGTCAAGTTCCAGCGTGTCGTGAAACGCTTTAGCTGTGTTCACCGCATCGGAGCCGACCGTGGAATCAACCACTAAGAAGGTGTAGTGAGGTTGCACCGCCTTGGAGATGCGCCGGGCCTGATCCATCATCTCGGTATCAACAGCCAGCCGCCCGGCTGTGTCAACTATCACCACATCACGACCGGTTCGTGCAGCTTCAGACAGCGAAGCAGATGCCGCTTTCACTGGATTGCGGGGATGGCTGAAGACGGGCACCCCGACGCGGTCGGCAAGCGTGCGTAGCTGCTCTAGCGCTGCCGGGCGTTGCAAATCGGCACCCACCAGAAGCGGGCTGCGACCTTGACGCAAGAACCATTGAGCGAGTTTGGCGGCGTTGGTGGTCTTGCCTGCTCCCTGCAAACCAGCCAGCATGATCACGGTCGGCGGTTTAGGCGCGTAAGTGATCGAAAGTTGCTCGCCACCCAAAGTGGTGGTGAGTTCCGACAACACGATCTTGACCACCTGCTGAGCGGGGTTGAGAGCACCCGAAAGCTCCTCACCTACCGCTCGCCGCCGGATCCGCTCAGTGAGGCTGGTGACCACGTCAAGGTTGACATCGGCCTCAATCAGCGCAACACGTATCTCTTGTAGTGCCTCGTCAACATCGGCCTCAGAAAGCCGTCCCTTACCTCGAAGCTTTGAGAACGCAGCCTCGAAACGTCCAGTGAGTGTGTCAAACATGGCCGAGCCACACTATCGGCAGCACGCTTGGGGGACTCTGCTTTAGGGGATCAACGCAGCGAAGGGGTCGACGGTGTGGCTGAACTGGCGAAGTTGCGTGGTGAGTGGCGCTCTCAGTCAAACAGCGCTTCCACAAACTCTGCAGCATCGAAGGCCATGAGATCATCAATCCCTTCACCCACTCCGATGAGCTTGACCGGCGCTTTGATCTCGGCTTGCACAGATACCACTATCCCGCCTTTAGCTGAACCGTCAAGTTTGGTGAGCACGACCCCGGTGAGGTCAACAGCCTGAGTGAACTGCCGCGCCTGCGCTAAGCCGTTCTGGCCGGTGGAAGCATCAAGCACCAACAGCGTTTCGGTGACTGTGCCTGCTCCTTTATCTGCCACTCTTCGCACTTTGCGAAGTTCGGCCATGAGGTTCTGTTCGGTGTGGAAACGGCCCGCGGTGTCGGCCAGCACTAGATCCGCTCCACGAGCTGCGGCAGATGACACTGCGTCATACACCACCGACGAGGGATCAGCACCCTCGGCACCGCCAACGAAGTGCGCCGAAGCACGCTCAGCCCACATGGCGAGTTGATCGCCCGCCGCGGCACGAAACGTGTCACCCGCGGCTAGGACTACTTGAGCACCTTGATCCGTTTGCTGTTTGGCAAGCTTGCCAACTGTGGTGGTCTTGCCGGTGCCGTTAACTCCAACAAAGAGCCACACCGCAGGGCCTGCATTCTCGTCAAGCCGCTTTAGTGACCGGTCATAGCCTTCGAGCCGTTCAAGCAGTTCGGCCTTGAGCGCTGCTATCGCCCCTTGATGCCCACTGCCATCCATATCGGCACGCTCCCTGGCTGCTGACACAATCTCAGAACTGCTCGCCAAGCCGACATCAGCTCTGATCAAAGCCTCGGTCACCTCGGTCCAGGCCTCATCAGGCACCGCGGCACGGTCAAAGGCTGTGCTCAGCGGTCCGCTTAATGCATTGCGCGCTTTCGACAGCCGGTCACGCAAAGCAGGTCGCCCAGTGGAGGTTGCGCCGCGTGTTGCGGCTTTCTGGGCCAGCCGATCAACTACCTGATCTGCGACCTTTGCGGTGTCTGACGCACTAGGGACACCCTTTGATCTGCGGTGCCGGAGCACCAGCACAACAACGGTTGCAACAATCGCGCACAGCAAAGCTGCAAGAATCGCTAGTTCCGCGACTCCGATCATTTCTAGGATCTCAATTCAAGTGTTAGCTGAGTCAAGTGTTAGCCGAGCGCGCCTAGCACGACACTGGCAACGTAGAACTCACCGTCACGTCTGATGGTCAACTCAATAGTGTCGCCAGGCCGCAGCAGCTTGATGGCGGCTGAAAGCTCGGCTATGTCCATCATGGTTTCATCTTTGAGTTTGATAATCACATCGCCTGCGGCTAGTTCAGCCTCAGCGGCTGGAGATCCTTCCATAACATCAACGATCAGCACGCCGCTATCAGAGCCGTCGCTGGCTTGACCAGTTATGCCCAGATAACCGAGTTCTAGAGATTCGCCAGCAATGATGCGTTCGGCGATCAACTCAATCGTGTCGCCGGGAATAGCGAAACCCACTCCGGCGCTGCCACCGCTCGGGGTGAGAATCTTGGAGTTCATCCCGATCACTCGACCTTGTGAATCGGCTAGCGCACCACCAGAGTTGCCGCGGTTAATGGCGGCATCGGTCTGAATCATCTCAATAGGAATCGCTGGGCAGCGAAGATCGCCCAAGCGCTGGTCGCCTTGCAGAACTTCAATGCGCACTGCGCTGACGATCCCGGCGGTGACTGTTCCGGTCAGGTTGAAGGGACTGCCGATAGCCACAGCCAACTGTCCTACCCGCACCGACGAGACCGGGGCGAAGGGGGCCGCTACCAGCTCAGCAGCCTGAGGGTCTACTTGCACTACCGCCACATCGTGCTCACATGATCCGCCGAGGACCTCACCATCTAGCTGCGTTCCGTCCGGAAGGGTGACCGAAACTTCGGTGACACCTTCAACGACATGCTCATTGGTGACGATGTAGCCGTTGCGGGCGTCCCAGACAATGCCTGAACCCAGCCCGAACAAAGCGCTGGGTGCAAGGTCTGAGTCGGAGAACACTTCAATACGCACAACCGACGGACTCAGCGCCTCAGCCACAGCCACAACCGGCTCATCAGAGTCAAACGGCACCAGCGACGGCTGAAGACCTCCTTCGGCGGCTTGCTCAGGGGGTTCGTTGATAGGCATCAAAGATGACGATGACGATGATGAACCGGGGGCAGCGTCGTTAGCGGTTGGAGTTCCGACAGTGGCCGACGGCTCAACGGTTCTTGACGGCTCCACAGCAGATGGATCAGCTGCTTCGTTGACGGCAGCAGAGGACTCCGCATCGGGCGCTTCGCTATTTTCGATCGCAGCGATCTCTTCAGTTGATGCCGGTCTCAATCTAGAACCTGCCGTCGCATCGGAGGACTCCTCGGAAACGACCACACCCACAACAGCGCCAGCACCAAAAAGCAGACAAGCACAAAGCGCTACCAAAGCAGTCAGCCACGCCCGACGCCGCGTCGAAGGCTCAGCTCTCAAAGTCGTCGGTTCAATCGCAGGTGGCCGCAGCACCGCAGTGGCTTCAGCAGGCCTGATAGTCGCAGTTGTTGTAACAGCTTCAAAGTTTTTCATCAGGACTACAAGCTACGACCCAACCAGCAAAACGCAATCAAGAAACGACCTCAATCCAAGCCGTTGAGAGCTATTAGAGAGCCCACATTATACCCAAAGCACCGCAACACAAGAAGAACTCTGCGCTCGGATTCGGTTGTTGCGAAACTGTGGCTGGCATCAACAGGATTTGTTGCTAGCAGCCTCGGAGGCAAGGGCGGGTTGCGTTATACGCGGATCAACCGTTGCTGCCGAAGGCTAGCTTCTGCTGTGATAAGCAATATTTTTGTGTGAAAGGGGTTGCTTTGTCACACCCATAGACTATACTGCTGTTCATGATCTTAGAAGACGCTCAACAAGCGGTCTCAGCCACCCAACGCATGCTTGTAGCAGTGCGCTCTGGTGTGGTGGCCTCAGATGAGTTGCGTGCCGCGTTGGAAGCAACGCGAGAGTTGATGGCTGCTGGTGCAGCATTCCAGACCACTGCTGCTGAGCTGATCGCCGCTCGCGAACGCCACGGTGACGGCGGTGCTGAGGTGCTGGCCGTATCGGCTGGACTCACTCAAAGCGAAGCGCATAACCAAGTCAAAACCGCTCAAGTGCTGCGCCAAGTCCCGCAGCTACGAGACGCAGTGCAATCAGGTGAAGTGTCCTCAGCGAACGCACGGCGATTAGCTGACGTGATCACCAAAACCAGCTCTGCAGCAGTCGCAGATGATGCTGAACTGTTGCAGCAAGCATCTTCTCTGCGGCCTGAACAGTTCAAACACACTGCGCAACGCTGGATCACAGCCCAGCAGGCCGACAAAGGGGCTTCAGAGCATGCCCGACAGCGTGCTAAACGATATCTGAAGTTCTATGACACAGACGACGGCATGATCGCTATGCACGGCGAGTTCGACAAGATCACCGGCACACGTATACATAACCGGATACGCCACATCGCAGGCAAGTTGTTCGACAACGACAAGAAGCTCCCCAAAGACAACAGACGCCAGTTCACGCAATGCATGGCCGATGCTCTAGACCACAACACCATCCCTGCTGCGACAACCAGAAGCAGAGATCGCAGCCATCAAAGTGCCGTAACCGGCTGCACTGAAAACGCCGTAACTAGTGCAACAACAGCAGTTGGTGATGCTAACACCGCTAGCAATGACGAGGTAATCGGTGTGGCTGGTGGTTGGGTGGCTGATATCACACTGGTTGCTCGTGTAGATGACACCACCGGTGAACTAATCGCTGAACTCTCAGACGGATCACGGCTACCACCAGCAGTGTTGGAGGAACTCTCCTGCAACACACGTTGGACAGGTCTCGTGTATGACCGGGTTGGTGACGCAATCTGGCGTAACCGCTCACGCCGAACAGTCACAGACTCTCAATGGCAAACACTGCTCACCATCTACGGCGGCTGCTTCCACTGCGGAGCGCCACCATCCATATGTCAAGCCCATCACATCACCCCGTATTCCCAAGGTGGGGCTACCAGCGTCAAAAACATGGTCATGGTGTGCTGGAACTGCCACCATCACATTCACCACAACAACTGGCGCATCCAAACCCACGACGACGGCAGCCATACCCTGCACCCACCAGCTAACCCAGCCACCCAACCCCGACACGGGCCAGCCCACGCCGAAGACCTGCCAATGCCAGCACCACCACCCCTCAGACGTGGGCGATCACCAACCAGAACCCAGAACAAGCCAAATCGAACCAAAACTAGTGCTAGAGACCCGGCCACGCTCTGGTAAAGACTGTCACTACATTGGGCGGACAACCACACCAACGCAGTACCAGATCAAGAGATCAAATCAAAACATCAACTAGTCCAGTGAGTGAAAGACGGGCAGCCCAACCAAGGCTCCATACCGGTAACAGCGTCTCCCCTGTCTGGAACAGCAAGCCATCCTGATCTTTGCTGCTGTGTGGATATACGGATGCCGCATACCCGGTAACCGAGCGAGCGAGCGCTGCTACTCGCAGCAGCGTGGCAACGTTTTGCGGAACCGCCACTTTGCGTAACGATCGGCGTTACGGACACCCCTTCCGATGACCGTGAGCGCGCAGCAGCAGCCGCAGCACACCTTGGACTTAATCATGTCGCTGTGGAGCTTGAACCTGGCGACATTCAGCAACTTGCAGCTTCGGCGGTAGGAGTTCTTGGTATTGACGAGCTATGGGAGATCGGCGGCGGCGGTACCGAGCATGGCTGCGAACCCAGTTGCCACATCGAGAAAATCTCTGCAACGAGACCCTCGAGAAAATCTCCCAACTCTGCTGGAGGGTCTACGAAAAAGGTCGGGACGTGTGTGCCGGGTTTGAGCATAATGAAGCCGGGCGACCAATTTTCTTAAGCGAGTCAGAAGCAGAACTGCTCGTGGACGGGATGCTTTATCTTTACAGTGCTCGCTACGCCTTAGACATTGATCGGATGCGGGCAGCTCTCAAGTCGCTTGATGCTGCGGCACCTGCTGGCATTTTACTGTCGGACCATCCTATATTCGAAGCTGCTGAGGTTTGGTGCGAGGTCGGGGAAGCAAGCCGTGCAGCAAGAAAAGGTACAGCAAGAGGAGGTGCAGCAAATAGTCCTCAAGACACTGGGCTTCCAACACCAGAGCGCGTCAGAGCCATAGCCGACCGTGCCCGCAGCGAGGGCTACATCAAAGCTGTCGACTGGTTTAGGCGAAGAGGGTTAGGAGTATGGGAAGAGGAGCTAAGCAGCTTCAGAGACACGCTCGGATACGATCACTGACGAGCCGCCAGGCTTCATTGACACGCCCTGCAGGCAGTCAGCCGCTTCCATGGTGCGCTTTTGGTGAGTAACGATCACCAGCTGGGCGTCGCTGCGGAACTCGTCAAGCAGTTTCAAGAAGCGATGCAGGTTGATGTCATCAAGCGCTGCTTCCACCTCGTCCATCACATAGAAGGGCGCTGGCCGACTGCGGAAAACTGCGAACAGGAACGCAAGCGCCACCAAGGTCCGCTCCCCACCAGACAGCAGCGACAACCTCTTGATGTTCTTGCCTGAGGGTTTGGCCGAGATCTCAATGCCGCTATCGAGCAGGTCTTCGGGGTCGCTGAGGCTCAATCGACCCTCCCCGCCTGGGAACAGTGCTGCGAACAGCGCCTCAAAGTTGGAAGCCACATCCACGAAAGCGGAACTGAAAGTCGCTTTGATCTCACGGTCAATGAGACGAATCACCTTGTTGAGGTCTCTGCGAGCGGCTCGAATGTCTTCAAGTTGGCCTTTCATCAACTCGTAACGCTCATAGAGTTCGTCGTATTCTGCTAAAGCAAGCGGGTTGACCGGGCCGATGATCTCCAACTCGGCACTCAGTTGAGTCATCCGCGCTGAGGCATCTAGCCCTTCAGGCAGCTCTGGCAGAGGCATCTGGGCTGCCTGTTGAGGTGAAAGCCCGTGATCATCGCGCAGCCGCTCAACCGCTCCCTGCAGCAGGGTGCGCAACTCCGCCTCCTCGACATCGCGGCGGTTTTCGGCGCGACGTATCGCCTCGTAACGGTCTTCTGCTTCGGCGTGACGACACCGTAGTTCTTTGAGCCCCGAAGCTAGAACTCTCACCTCTTGAGATGATCTACGGTGCAGATCGCGGATCTCGCTGAGGTTGCCGTCAACTACGCCAGTCTTGTGCTCAAGTACCTGCTTGAGAGCGTTGAGCACTGCTGTTTCACGCTGCCATGTAGCTATGCGGCTTGCGATTTCGGCGCGCGAATCTTGGTGGCGCAAAAGTCTGCTTTGCAGTTCTTGGACGCGAGATTCAAGCATTCGTTGCTGCTGTTTCAGTCCGGCTTCGCTGGCTTTCTGCCCTGCGACGGCAGCAGCGACCTCAGCGCTTCTTTGCTGCAAGCTACTACGAGCGTCTGCTGCGGCGCTTTCGGCTGCTGCAAGAAGCGCAGCGGCTTCTTGGGCCTCTTCGCTGGCCAGACTGTGTTGATGCCGAACCTGCTCACAGGTGTCCACTGCCTGCAAGCAAGCTTTCTCAGTGTCTTTGATCCGCTGATTGGCTTCGTTGAGAGCAGGTCTAAGCCCGGCCGTGCTGTCAGCGCCAAGCCTCCAACCTCTCGCGCTTACACGATCTCCAGTTGGTGTCACCACCACCAGATGGCGGTGCCGCATCCAAGTGTCGGCTGCGGCACGCCAGTTGCCATCAACTAGGATCGTGTTGACTAGCAGCAGGTCTAGGAACTGTTCCACTTCAGGGTTTTTGCTGCTCACATGACTTCGTAACAAATCCAGATTGAGGTCGTCGCTGAGAGGTGCCCGGCTGAGACTGGCTTCATTGACTGTGCTGTCGCAGTCCACTGCAATGACCAATGCACCCGTGTCACCAGCCTCAAAGCTTTGCAACAGGCGACGCGCTGCTGCAACATCACGCACCACCACCGCGCTGATCGCATCTCCTGCTGCGGCTGAGAAAGCTGCTTCAAGACCTGGATCAACTCTTACCAGTTCGCTCAACCGCCCTAAGACTCCTTGAGTTGATGCATCTAAAGCGACCGATGCCGCTGTGGTGGCTTCTTGAAGAGCCATCGCCAAAGCCTCGCTGCGCGCCTTCCAGTGTCGCAGTTCGCCTTCGGCTCGCGAACGTGCCTCTACCGCTTCGGCCAGCATCGAAGCGGCATCGCTCAAAGCCTCCTCGGCAACCGTAAGCCGGTTTCGTCTCAGTTTGCATTCGTTCATTTCTGAGCTTCGTGCCTCGAAGTCAGCGACTTCAGCCTCCCAACGCTCATGCAAGCCCGCTACACGGCTCCGCTCGGAGTGGGCCGCATCCAGCGACTTCACAACCTTGTCAAGCTCTTGACGACACTGATTCGCCTCGGCTTGCAGCACCGCCAGCAAATCCTGATCCGCTTCGGTGGCTTGCTGACGCTCAATGCTTCGCAGGCGCTCCCCAACAACCGCTGCCTGACCTTGCGCCCTAGCGCGCAGACCCTCAAGTTGAGCGAGATGCTCTGAATGGTCGGTCATCCCATGCCGGGCGAGGCTCTGCTCGTCGGCAGCGACCTGCTCGCCGAGTTGCTCTAGTTCAGCTCGCAGATCGGCTTGCAGCGCCAGCTGCTGCTCACGGCGCTCTTTATGTTGTCGAAGCTGATCACGCATCCCAGCTATCTCACGACCGGCCAGACAGATCCTGAGATTCGTCAGTTCTGTCAGCAGATCGGAATGGCGTCGAGCCGCTGAAGCTTGCTTCTCTAAGGGGCTCAAACGTCGGCGCTGCTCACGCAGCAGATCACTCATACGAGTGAGATCAGCGTCGCTGGCAAAGAGACGCCGTTCGGCTCGCTCGCGACGTTTGCGGAATTTGAGGATCCCGGCCGCCTCCTCCACCACGATGCGGCGATCAGTGGGGCGTGCGTTGAGGACCGCGTCAATCTGGTTCTGCGACACGATCATGTGCTGTTGACGACCGATACCAGCATCAGACAGCAGTTCGTTGATATCAAGCAGACGACAAGGGCTGCCGTTGAGCGCATAGCTTGACTCGCCGTTGCGGAACAAGCAGCGGGTGATCTGCACTTCACTGGCTGCTACGGGCAGGGACGCGTCAGAGTTGTCGATCGTCAACGAGACTTCCGCGCGTCCTAGAGCGGACTTGTTGGTCGTGCCCGCAAAGATCACATCATCCATACGACCAGAACGCACTGCGCTCGGCGCCTGAGCTCCAAGCACCCAAGCCAACGCGTCAACGACATTGGATTTGCCGCTGCCATTGGGGCCGACAACCACAGTGATCCCCGGCTCCAGCCTGATTGAGGCTGGCTCAGCGAAAGACTTGAAGCCTTTGAGCGTCAGCGTCTTCAGGTGCATAACGGCGACGATAGCTGACCCAGCCGCAACGATCGATGCTTTTGCGGATTGCTTTGCTGCCCAGAGTTTCGAGAGCTTTCAGACCTGGGTATCGCAGTAGTAGGTCCATTGGCCGCGGAACTTAGTGCGCTTGATTGGTGCCCTTGATCTTTCGCTGAGTTCACCGTGGCGTCCCCACACTTTGAGATGGTTTGCGAAATTGCCCGGCTCGCCGAAAGGATCTAGGAACGGACGCTGAGGAACCGAAGTCCCGCGGTACTTCATGGCATCGTGCAAAGTGCCCACAAGTGCTCGGTGGAGGCGACGGATCTCTTGCGTAGACAGCGTGTTCGCTTTGCGATCAAAGCGCAGCCCAGCCTCAAAAAGTATCTCATCGGCGTAAATCTGGCCGATGCCGACCACGAAACGGTCGTCAGTGATCAGAGGCTTAAGTTGGGTATCTTGCTGCAGCAGCAGCCGTCCCATCTCGGTCCACGAAATGGGCGCAGACACTGGATCAAGCCCAAGCTGGGTAACTTCCGGCAAAACGGTATTGAGATCCTCGCTAGGTATAACGAAAAGCTGCCCGGTGCCTTCAGTGTCCACAAAACGCAGCTGTCCGTATTGAGTGAAAGAGATCACCACTTCAGTTCCCGGCACGGTGGGGTGCTTGTTGGCGTTGCGACGAGGCGAACCTGAGGAGCCGAGCGACATGACCAGCAACATTCCAGTGCTGAGTTCGATCACCAGATGAAGGCCGACCCGTCTGACGTCGATCATCTTGGCGCCATCAAGCTGAGAAGTGAAGGACTTGCGATTGCGGTAACGGCGCAGGCATTTCATGCTGGCCGCCTCTACGGCCTTTATTTTGCGACCGACCACTTCACGTTCAAGATCACGTCGGACGGTCTCAACTTCGGGTAGTTCAAAGACTAGGGCCTTGACGCTGCTGGATTTGGCTCGTGCAGCGCTCATGGGTGGACCTGCTTGACGAGAACCTTGTATGCGATCTCTGCGGCTTGCTGTTCAGCGTCTTTTTTGGTGCTGCCTTGACCGCTTCCTGTGGCTGACCCTGTGGTCACTGTTGCCTCAAACAACTTGTCGTGAGCTGGTCCGCTGTCGGTCATGCAATAGACAGGCGGTGCTGAACCCAGGCGTGCGGCTAGTTCTTGGAGCCTGCTCTTGAAATCGCTTTCGCCTGGAGCCAGTGTCGCATCCTCAATCCGCGAGCCAAATGTTGTGCCAACCACTGCATCAGCGGACACGAAACCTCCGTCAAGAAACACTGCGCCGATCACCGCTTCCATGGCATCGGCCAGAATTGAACGCTTGTCGCTGCCGCCTGATGCCTGCTCTCCAACCGAGAGGCGTAATTGAGCACCCAGACCGACCGCACGCGCTAAATCAGCCAAAGTCGCGGCATTAACCAGCGAAGAAAGAATTTTGGCTAGGTCGCCTTCACTGCATTGACGATTGTGCGAATAAAGCCGTTGCGCGACAGAAAGCCCCAATACAGCGTCGCCAAGAAACTCAAGCCTCTCATTGGAGGAAGCTCCTGGGTGTTCGGCACACCAGGAGCGATGCGTCAAAGCCAACTCCAGCAACCCAACATCATCAAAGCTGTAACCGAGCCGCTCCATCAGCACTGCGTGACCTGTCGCGTTCCGTGACTCGACTATCGAATGTCCGTTCAGGTTCTTCAACTGCTTGTTCCGCGGTGCTCAGCCGAGTTTCGCCACGACGTAATCGACTGCATCGCGAACTGAACGCAGATCTTCAAGGTCTTCGTCCTCAATGCGGAAACCGACCGCACGTTCAGCCAGATCCTCTTCTATCCCTTCCACTAACTCAATGAGCGCCAGTGAGTCTGCATCAAGATCGTCTGCGAAGGAAGCCCCTTCAGAGATGTCGGAAGGGTCAATCTCCAAGATGTCGGCAAGGCGGTCACGGATCAACGCCAAGACCTCTTCACGCCCTACAGGCGACTGCACTACATGGGTCTCTGCGGGCATTTGCACCTCCATACACCGCTGACGGGCCAGCGCTGCCAGTAGTAGACGGGATTGTGACGATACCTTAGATAATGCACAAATGGGTGATGCTCTATCGGGTGATGCACTGTCGCAGCAATGCTAGGTGCCTCGCGTTCTTGCTCGTATGCGCTCACATCGTCGTCCAGGTCACAGCAGACGCTTCGATAAAAACTAGCTGTGGGCCGTCGCTGCGATATGTCCCACCATGCCAGCGTTGACCATCTCACGGGCGACTCTCACCGCATTCATCACCGCCGCCGCTCGACTGGCCCCGTGAGAAATCACGCACACCCCTCTCACTCCCAGCAGCAAAGCGCCACCTACGCTGTCGGGGTGGATTTCCTGGGCCATTGAGTCAAGCGCCGGGGCGAGCATTTCGCCAGCTTTGCGCGAGGTGTCGTCGGTGTCTATCGCCACCAACATGCGACCAAACAATGCTCGCAGTGACCCCTCTAACGCTTTGAGCGTGACATTGCCGGTGAAGCCGTCGGTCACAACCACATCAACATCAGAGGTCATGATGTCACGACCCTCCACATTGCCGATCCAATCCGCAGCAACATCTTGCGCCCAGCTACCGTCAGACAACTTCTCGAAAGCACTCTTGGTGAAATCGTTGCCCTTGCCAGCTTCTTCACCTATCGACAAGAGCCCCACACGCGGCCTTTTGATGCCGAAACGGTCACGGGCGTATACCGACCCCATGCGAGCGAACTGCACCAACCATTCTGGGCGGCATTCGGCGTTAGCACCCGAGTCAAGTAAGGTGGTAGGACTGGCCCCCGGGGTGGGAATGGGCGTAGCTATCGCTGGCCTGGTGATGCCACGCACGCGCCCCATGCGAAGTAGCGCCGCTCCCATCGCAGCGCCAGTGTTGCCAGCCGAAACCATCGCAGAAGCTAGCCCGTCACGTACCGCTTCAGCGGCCCTGACCAGCGACGAATCCTTCATAGTGCGCACGCTTGAGCCTGGTTCGGCGTCCATGGGGATCACTTCAGAAGCTTCGATTACTTCAAGTCCGCCAGTGTCACCCATTTCGTCTGGGCGACCTACCAGCACTACGGGGATTCCCAACTCGTCGGCAGCACGGCGGGCACCAGCCACAATCTCACCGGGAGCGCTATCGCCTCCCATGGCATCAACAGCCACCGGCTCCATGTTTATTAGACCAGCCGGACCCGACAAAGGTTCCATTAGCTATCTGGTTCCATTAGCTATCTCAGCTCGTAGGGCTCGTGCCTCAGCCGAGACTTCTCAACCTAAGCCACCTCAATAGCTTGACGGTTGCTATACCAACCGCATTGCCCGCAGGCATAATGCGGACGCTTGACTGCCCCGCAACGGGGACAGACACTGCGGCCCGCTGAACGGACACGCCAAGCCGAAGCCCGTCGGCTACGTCCTTTGGCTTTAGAGGTCTTCTTCTTGGGGACAGCCATCTCAGATCCTGATCTTTTGGTTAGAGAATCCCCACCACAGGAGAATCCTCACTTCGGGAGAACCTTCACCAGCAAAGCGAATTGCAGCGGGTGAGCATACCGGCATCAACTTTAGGGGCCTACATGTCGGTTTGGGGGCCTACATGTCGGCATTCGCTGGCGGCGGAGCTGCTGAACCGGTCGGGAAGCGTTCTGGGACAGGCCCGGCGCAATCCGACGAACAAAGCGGTGCCATAGGCAACGACAAGATGGCTACTTGATGACTGGCTGGTGCCAAATCAACGCGTTGATCGCGGATCGGCCAGGTTTCTCCTTCGAGCGGTTCCCACTCAAACACCTCATCTAGGGCCGCCTCCAGCGGGCCGCGCACTTCTTCAAGACAGCGACGGCATTCTGCCACCCAAATCCCTCTCACTTGTCCGACAGCCAGGTATGTGGCTGCCGCCTTTCGCAGCATCACCTCCACCTCAAGCAGGTCATCTAGCACTCGGGCACACGGCAAAACAAGATCACTCAACTGGCATCGGCGCAAAACCTCAATGCAGTCAACCGTTCCCGCCTCTAAGCGCGCACAGTCAACGATCAGGTTGCTGCTGAGTCGCTCGCTACTGTTGGGCGGTTCGCTGCTGGGTTGCTTGCTGCTGGGCATTGCTGCACAGGTCGGATTTGTGAAAAGAATCGCTCAGGTGCCGTTGGTGCCAGCACTGAGACCACCCAGATCTTGATCGAAGACATCGTCTTCTTGCTTGGCTGGCTCAGGTACCGGCTCGGGTCTCGGCATTCTCGTGTCTTGCAGCCTCTGACGCCCGGCCGCCACCGCCGTAACGGTCTTTTGGAGCGTCGCCTCAAATGCCGCTAAGCGCTGATCGCACCAGTCTTCGGTTTCGAGTTTCATCCTCTTGGCGCGGGCTTCTGCTTCGTCAACAGTGCGTCGGGCTCGCAGGTCAGCGGCCTTGACAACTTCGCTGCGCTGCACCATCTGCTCGGCACGAGCTCGAGCCGCAGCGATTATTTCCTCTCCTTCTCGCTGAGCACGCTGGCGCATGTCTTCTCGCTCTTTGAGCATCCACCGTGCCGCACGAAGCTCTTCAGGCAAAGCTGCTGACGCTCTCTGCAGAATCGCTGTCAGTTCGTCGCCGTTGATCATCACCGAAGTCGAAAACGGCATCGCGCGAGAGCGCTCCAGAATGCGGATTGCTTGGGCCAGCAACTGTTCAACAGTCAACTGGCGAGCCTCGTGTGAGTTGCCGGGAGGTGACGACATGGGGGCATTCGAACTCATTGTTCCCGCCGTATCTGGACTGCCTTTGGCTTGGTCAAGCCTAGAGACACCCTCGGGTTATATGACGCACCGGCTGCCGGTTTCATTGCTGCTGCTCGAAACGCTCTGCCAGACGCTTTTGAACCGGCTCAGGCACCATGGACGAAACGTCGCCTCCGAAGCGCACCACTTCACGGATCAGCTTGGAAGCGACGAAAGATCTCTTGCTGGCAGAAGGAATAAAAACCGTCTGCACGCCAGCCAACGCTTGGTTCATTTGCGCCATCTGTAGCTCGCTCTCGAAATCTGAGACCGCCCGCAAGCCTTTCACGATGAAGTCTGCTTCAAGGTCACGAGCCAGATTCACCACCAGACTGGAGAACATCGCTACCGAGACATTGGGCAGATCAGCGCAGCATTCCTTGATCATCTGCTCACGCTCATCAAGGCTGAACAAGCCCTGACCTTTTTGAGGGTTGCGCATCGCGGCAACGACCACCTCATCAAAGAGCTGCGCGCTGGTCACAATAATCTCAAGATGGCCGTAGTGGATCGGGTCGAAAGATCCTGGATACAGCACACGGGTCACGGCTTGAATCGCTTTCTTTCTGTCGGCTTTTTGGCTGATCTACTGCTAGTCATTCAGTAACTGTTGCGAACGTCACCACGGTAGTCCCGTGACGGCGGCGATGTTGGACAACGAAACGCGAGCCCACCTCAACTGGACGATCCGACTCAATCACTACCAGCTCTGCGGGCACACATGCCAGCAACTCAGGCCAAGCATCGAAAGCATACGGAGGGTCAATAAGCGCCACATCGAAGCGGCGTGCAGCCAGTTCATCCAGCGCTGTCTCCACATCGGCAGCTATCACAGTGGCCGCCTCGCTGAAGCCTGTGAGCGCTAAGTTGCTTTGCAAAAGATCAGCCACAGCAGGGTTGCGTTCAACAAAAACTGCGTGAGCGGCACCTCGGCTCAACGCTTCGATCCCTAACGCGCCCGTACCGGCGAAAAGATCAAGAACCTGTGTGTCTGTCACAGCACCCAAGGAATAAAGCGAGTTGAACACAGCCTGGCGTACCTTGTTGGGCGTGGGTCGCGTGCCGGTGCCGTCGGGTGCTGCCAGCAGGCGTCCCTTGGCTGAGCCAGCCGATACACGGATGCTCACCGTCTAACCCTTCTGCTCATCGTCTAACTCTTCCTAACTCTTAAGCAAGAACTCGGCTTCACGGTCACCGAGCATTAGTTCTATTTCATCAGCTAGCGCTGGAAGCTTTAACAGATCTGGATCATCGTCAAGGATTTCGATTGCGACCTCGCGAGCCTTTTCGACCCATTCCTTGTCGCGTCGCAGCGAAGCCAGCCGCAGGTCGTTGCGTCCCTTCTGGCGCTCCCCCATGATCGTGCCCTCTCCGCGCAGTTCTAAATCAACTTCAGCTAGATGGAAACCGTCATCGGAGTCCACCAGAGCTTGCAGGCGAGCCTCGGCTTCAGGCGTGGCGGCTTCTCCAACCAGATAGCAGTTGGATGCATATTGAGCGCGGCCTACCCGACCCCGCAACTGATGAAGCTGCGCTATACCGAATCGACCCGCATCAATAACTACCATCACGGTGGCATTGGCAACATCAACACCTACCTCAATGACGGTGGTGGACACCAGCACATCAAGCTGATTCGAGCGGAACAGGCTCATCGTGGCCTCTTTCTCTGCGGCTGAAACCCGCCCATGTAATAAACCAACCCGAAGTCCCGCTAGTTCACCTCCCTCGCCGCTGAGACGCTCGTAGGTTTCCATAGCGGAACGAACATCAATCACTTCGGACTCCTCAATCAGCGGGCAAACCACATACGCCTGATGCCCTTTTGCTGCAGCATCACGAACCGCTTCCCAAACCAGTGCCTCCCCAAGAGGGCCTCTGGCCCAAGTGGTGTCAATCCGCACGCGACCAGAGGGAAGCTCATCAAGCACCGACACGTCCAAATCGCCGTAGACGGTCATTGCTGCGGTGCGCGGAATTGGGGTTGCGGTCATCACCAGCAAATCTGGTGTCAGCGACTGCGGCCCGCGGTCACGCAGAACTGCCCGCTGCTCCACACCGAAACGATGCTGCTCGTCGATCACCACCACCCCCAGAGACTCATATTGCAGATCATCTGAGATGAGCGCATGGGTACCGACCACGATGTCAACCTCTCCAGCAGCCAGCCCGGCTGCCGTCTTGCGGCGCTGCGCTGCGGGGCAACTCGCTGTCAATAGTTCCATCCGCAGAGGGCGACTAGCTGTAAGGCGGGTCTCGTCGGGCACCGAGAAGTCTCCGAGCAGTTTCGTCATCGTCTGATGGTGCTGTTCGGCGAGCACCTCCGTCGGTGCCATCAAAGCACCTTGATAGCCGCCCTGCACTGCGGTCAACAAAGCGCACAATGCCACCACTGTTTTACCTGCACCGACATCACCTTGCAGCAGTCGATGCATGGGGTGAGCCTTGGCTAAGTCCTCGCTGATCACTGAGATCGCCTGCTGTTGAGCATCGGTCAACTCAAACGGCAAACCCGCCACAAAGAGGTTCACAAGTTCCCCGCCGACAGCGTGCGACAAACCGGCGGTGTTTTGCTCCATCCGGCGCTTGCGTTGCACCAGACGCAGCTGCAAACGCAAAAGCTCATCGAACATGAGACGCTGCCTCGCCCGGCTCGACTCTGCCATGGTCTCAGGACGGTGTATCCCACAGAACGCGGCGTGACGGTTCATCAATTTGAGCCGGGTCGGCAGTTCGTCTGGTAACGGGTCATCTATGCTGCGGGCTTCGCAACGGTCTAGCACGTTGGCGACATGATCAGCGATATGCCAGGTTCTCAGACCTGACTTCTCCGACTGCGGATAGACGGCAATGATGCGACCGGTGCGGTCACCTACCAGATCCACCACTGGATTGGTCATCTGCAAAGCACCCTGATAACGGCTCGGCTTGCCATGCACCACAACCGTGCGACCCACGTTAAGGCTCTGCTCTAGCCACGGCTGATTGAAGAAGACCAGCTTGAGCCTGCCGCTGTCGTCTGAGACGACCACTTCGACCAGCTTTTGACGCCGCCTGGTTCGCCGCGAAGCACTGCGCTCAACACGAGCCACCACAAAGACTTCTTCATCGACCATCAGATCAACTATTCGTGCCTGGCGGGTGCGGTCAAGGTAGCGGCGTGGATAATGCTGCAGCAGATCAAGCACGCTGCGTATCTCGAGTTCGGCTAGGGCTGCTGCGCGTTTGGTTCCTAGATTTTTGAGGCGCTCGACGGCTATGGCATCAAGGTCACGGAAACTCAGAGGTGGGTCACCTGCAGGCATAGTCGAGATCGCAGCCGTCGTGTAGTTATCGCCTCGCCGCTGTCCCCGTTGAACCGCCGACGCTCTATTCGACGCCGAAATAGTAGGGGTAGAGTGGCTGACCGCCATCTGTGACCTCGACTTCGATGTCGCTGTGATGCTCGGTCATGTGGCTAACGATCGCTGCGGTGGCGGCGTCGTCTGCGTCTTCCCCAGCGATCACGGTCAGCAGCTCGTGGTGGTCGGTGACAATCGAATCCAGCAAGGCAGTCGCAGCGGTAGTCATGTCAGAAGTCACCGCTTCTATTCCCGCCGGGCCGATGCCGAGCCAGTCTCCAGTGGAGATCGAAGCCGCCGAACTAGAGGCTTCACGCACGGCCTGAGTGACTTCGCCGCTGATCACACAATCTGCAGCTCGGGCCATCTCCTGGAGGTTCGCGGTGATGGTGGCTGTGCCATTGAAAGACATCAGCGCTGCTAGCCCTTCAACCACGCTGCGGGTCGGCACCACGCCCACATTTCGCCGAGTTTCGCCGTCAAGTTGCTCGGCAACACCGATGATGTTCTTATTGTTGGGCAATACCACCACATTGCCGGTTGGCAGCGAATCAACGGCTGCCAACAGTTCGGCGGTGGACGGGTTCATGGACTGACCGCCGGTCACTACTCGCTGCGCCCCCATTGACTCAAGAATCTCAACTAAGCCTGCGCCAGCTCCAACCGCCACCACGGCACAGCTATCAACCTCAGTGATCTCAACCGGCTCGAAAGCCTGCACGGTAACCCGATCATCGTTGGCGGTATCGGTGTCTGTGGGGGGTTGATTGAACCATTCGGTGTGATCACCTGCTTGTTCTAATATGTCGGTGACCTCAATACGGTGAGGTCGTCCAACCGCGATACCCGCCTCAATGGCTGCACCAATGTGGTCGGTGTGGATATGGCAGTTCCAGATGCCGTCGCCGCCAACCACGACTATCGAGTCGCCGATGTCTTTCCAGGCAGCTTTGAAGCTGTCCACAGCAGAGTCGGGCGCATCCAGCAGGAACATCACCTCATAACGCAAATCCGCTACCGAAAACTCGCTGGCGGGATGCTCAGCATCGCTAGGGGCATCGCTTACAGCTCTGCCAGAGGCGTCAGAAGTGCCAGCGTGTGCTGCAGCTTGCGAGGGTGGTGCTTCGGGGGGTTCTGGCATGGGGCGACCGTCAAACACGTTCAAGCAGGCGTCAAACAGCAGAAGCAGCCCGGCACCGCCCGCGTCCACCACTCCCGCCGCAGCTAGCACTGGCAGCATTTCGGGGGTGCGAGCCAGTGCGTCATGACCACGGTCGCTTGCCGCGTCAAGCACTTCGACCAGACTGGCACCTTGTGAGGCTGTGCTTTGGGCAGCTTCAGCAGCTTCACGGACGACGGTCAAGATGGTGCCTTCCACGGGTCGGGCCACTGCCGAGTAGGCACCGTCGCTGGCAGCTTGCAAAGCCGCAGCCATAGTTGCAGCGTCAGGTTCGGTGGATTGAGTGGATTGGGTGGATTGGCTCAACGCCCCACAGATGCCTCGAAGTATCTGAGCCAGGATCACTCCAGAGTTGCCGCGAGCCCCCATGAGCGCCCCGTGTGAGATAGCTGCACACAGAGCCTCAAGATCGTCAGCGGTGTCTTCGCAGCTTTCAAGCACCGACTGCAGGGTCGAGGACATGTTCAGGCCGGTGTCGCCGTCGGGTACCGGATAGACGTTCAGATTGTCAAGCACCTGCCGGTGGGAGGTGAGCCCGTCGTGGAATTTGGTGATGACGCGGCGCAAGGTGACTGCATCAACGACAGGTGATACCACCGCGGAGGTCATGGTTCGAGGATACCTGTCGCTTTGGACGGGCTCGTTGATATGCGTCGCTTGGAGATATGCGTCGCTTGGAGTGCGCCGCCAAATTGATCTAGTTGATCTAGGCACGCTAAACACGGCCAGTTTCAAGATGTGCCCACTACGATGCGTTTCGTGCAGGGCGTAATTAAGAGCTATGACCCAGTCACCGGCGACGGTGTGCTTGTGAACGAAGCCGACCTGCAAGATGTCGATTTGGCAGCGAATGCGTTGGAGGGGTCGCTGTTCCGGATGCTGCGCCAAGGCCAGCGAGTGCAGTTCGATCTTGACAGCCAGGGTCGAGCCACTAGGCTGCGTCTGGGCTCCGAAGTCGACATGGCCACACCAGACTTCTAAAGCCCATTAACCAGAAGGCTCATATTGCGGAATCCAGGATCACTGCACGAATGCCGAGCCCCATCAAGAACAACCCGGTAAAGCCGTAAAGCAGACACAAGTAGGCACGCAGATGCGGCCTGTAGCTGTAAGCGATGCCTACCGCGACCAGACCCGAAAACCCGTAGAGAGCGTGAAGTTCGGGTGCCTCACGGTTCTCGGCGACCATGAGCCACGTCCCCAGCCCTGCCTGCACAAACACGGTGAGCTGGGCTGCTGCTGTGGCGATCCACAACGCAGATGTGCGCAGGCTTGTGCGCCGATGCGCCACCAGAGCCCATAATCCCACCGCCGCGTTGGCGAAGATCACTACCCATGAGAACCAGTCATGCGTGGCGCTCACAGTCGCGAACATCAAGCCACAACCACTTCACAGTGCATCATTTTGGGGGCACAGACCGCGTGTGTGGCGCTCACAGTCGCGAACATCAAGCCACAGCGCCGCTGGCACGCAATGACGCTATGGCATCGGAGTCGAGTCCCGCCTCAAGCAGGATCTCGTCGGTGTGCTGACCAGCGTGAGGTGGAGGTCGGCGGATGCTGCCTGGGGTTCGGCTAAAGCGCGGTGCTGGATTCGGTTGAACCGTGCCAGCCACTTCACCGAAAGTGTCGCGCGCTGCGTTGTGCGGATGATCAGGTGCCTCAGTCAGTGACAGCACTGGAGCGAAACAGCAGTCGCTGCCCTCAAACAGTTCGCACCACTCATCTCTAGTGCGCTGCGCTATCACGGCAGCGAGTTTCTTTTTGAGGTCAGGCCAGGCCGCTCTGTCCATCTGCTGATCCCATTCGCTGCCATCCAAACCCAAACGCTGGCGAAGCTCAGCATAGAACTGCGGCTCCAAAGGGCCCAAAGTGATGAACTTGCTATCAGCGGTTTCATACACGTTGTAGAAGTGGGCACCGGTGTCAAGCATGTTGGTGCCACGTTCTTCACTCCAAAAAGGCGTGCCAGCCAGCCCAAAGAACGCAGTCATCAACGAGGCTGCACCGTCAACCATGGCTGCGTCCACCACTTGGCCTTGGCCCGAAGTGCGAGCCTCCAGCAAAGCGCACACCATCCCGAAAGCTAGATACATGCCCCCGCCACCGAAATCCCCAACAAGGTTGAGTGGTGGCACTGGAGCTTCACCGGCACGCCCGATGCTGTGCAGTGCGCCCGCAAGGGCGATGTAGTTGAGATCATGGCCCGCGCTTGAGGCGTAAGGGCCTTCCTGCCCCCAGCCCGTCATTCTGCCGTAGACCAGACGAGGGTTGAGTTCTAGGCAGTCGTCGGGACCGATCCCCAGACGTTCAGCCACACCCGGTCGGAACCCCTCCAACATGGCATCAGCGCCTGATGCCAGCGTCATTACCAGATCCACCCCGTCAGACGACTTCAGGTCAACACCAATCGAGCGTCTGCCACGGTTAAGTAGATCTCTGGGAGGTTCAGATGGGTCACCTCCGCGCACGGCTCCGGCACGATCAACACGGATCACGTCCGCGCCCATGTCGGCAAGCATCATGGCACAAAACGGCCCAGGCCCGATGCCCGCGATCTCAATGACTCGAATTCCTGTCAAAGGCCCCATGTCTTCACCTTCCTTCGCTATTGATTACCTGTCGATTACCTGTTCCGATTACCTATTCGCTCAGCGTCTTTTGACACTCCCAACATGTTGGAGTAAAGCCCGTGCATAAGTATCAGCGCAGGATCAGCGCGGGATCGGTTTCGTTACCGAAAATTTCATAAGCGATCTCAATCTCGCCGTTGTGAGCGCTGAGCATGTCACCGGCAAGTTATCGTCATCGTTGGTGTCGGAGATTCAACGTCGCACCATCGCCGTGACCATGAGTTCGGTGATACCCACCTCAATGGCCATGGCTGCCGCGTTTGCCGCCTCTGCGGTGCTCGCCGAGGAGATCACCGGCAGCGCCACTCTGGCGACTCTGGCCGCCGGGTCAATGGCGCTGGGCAGCATGGCCGCAGCGGTTCCTTTGTCGCGCCGCATGGCTCGGCTGGGAAGACGCCGGGGTCTTGTAGCTGGCTGGTGGCTGGGCGCTCTCGGGGCGGCGATTGCTGTTCTAGCAGCGGTGTTCAATGTGTATCTGTTGGTGGTGGTGGGAATGATCGGAGTGGGCATCGGGCAGACCGCCAACCTGGCAGCCCGCTACGCGGTGGCCGACAATGCGTCCGAGGACCGCTTGGCGCGCTCTATAGGGATGCTGATATGGGCCTCCACCTTCGGGGCTGCTGCGGGACCGACGATCGCGCTGGGGGCTGTAGCCGACTTAGCCGGATTTTTCGGCTTTCCTGAACTAGCTGGCCCTTACCTGCTGAGCACTGCAATGTTTGTGACCGGACTGGTCATCACCCACACCTGGCTACGCCCCGATCCGCTTGAGGTGCTCGGCACTATCGGAGCCAAAGCCCCCAAACCAGAGTCGCCTTTCGTAGTGATCCGCCGGATCGCGGCTCTGCCAGCGGCTCGACTGGCCCTGCTAGCGATGCTGATGGGGCAGTTGGTGATGGTCGGAGTGATGACAGCCACACCGCTGCATATGACTAGCGGCGATCAAGACTTGGCTGTAATCGGTCAGGTGATCTCGCTTCACATTGTGGGTATGTACGCTTTCTCGCCGATTGTGGGATGGCTGGTCGACCGGCTTGGCACCCATGTCATGGTCACAGTCGGCGGGCTGACTTTGTTTGTCGGGGCTGAACTCGCTGGGCACACCAATCCTGAGCACAGTGCTGGTTTGTTCAGCGGGCTAATGCTTATAGGCATCGGCTGGAGTTGTGGACTGATCGCTGGAAGCACGCTTTTGACCAACGCTTTTGCTGTCGAACACAGAGTGGAGGTTCAAGGTGCAGCCGACTTCGTGATGATTAGCGGCGGGGCTCTGGGTGCGATGTCATCGGGTGCGCTAGTGGAACTGCTGGGATTTCAGTTGCTGAGTCACTATTCCGGCATTGCGTCTCTGCTGCTGGTCGCTGCTGCCGCAGGGGCCTGGTTCAATGCACGCTTCAACCGCACACGGCTCACTCAGGCAACTCCATCGTCTTGATCGTCAAGAATGGCGATGCGATCAGGGTCAAGGCGGTAGCTGAGTTTCTCGCCGACCTGCGCTGGCTGCGGATCCATCACCACAAGTTTGCAATCACCAGGATCACTGCTTAGTACCAGTTCAAAACGATCACCGCGGAAACGCACTTCGCTCACCGTTGCCGTCAACGAATTCGTGGCGGTGAAATCTGTGGACTCAGTAGACGCTTCAAACTTAGGAGACGCTTCGTTGAGTCGCGAAAAGGCATCACTACGAAGCAGTACCCGGCCCGCAGCAACACTGAGACACCCCCAAGGCACTTCACCGCGTGGTCCGACATTCACTAAATTGGTATGACCCAAAAATCTGGCTGTGTTGCTTTGTCGGGGATCACGCCAAACCTCCGCTGGGGTGCCGATCCTGGCGATCTGTCCCGCCCGCATCAAAGCCACCCTGTCTGCTACCGCGAAAGCTTCGTCGTGGTCATGGGTGACATGCAGCGCCGTCACGCCGACACGTCGCAGCACCGTGCGCAGTTCTGCGGTAAGTTGCTCACGACGGGGGCGGTCCAGCGACCCGAGCGGCTCATCAAGCATCAACAGCCGAGGTTCGGGGGCCAGCGATCGCGCTAACGCGACTCGCTGGGCTTCACCTCCCGAAAGCGTGGCGATCGACCGACGCTGATAGCCAGCCAGACCTACTAGATCAAGCACTTCTTCAACCCGTCGGTCGCGCCTAGGCGCGTCTAGTTTCTTCATGTGCAAACCGAAAGCCACGTTGGCTGCCACATCACGATGCGAAAACAGGGCGTGCTCCTGAAACATCAACCCAAAATCACGGCGATGCACAGGCTTTGCGTCTAGGTTCTCGCCGTTCCAACGAACCTCGCCGTCATCAAGTGGCTGCAATCCCGAAATGGCACGCAACAACGTGCTTTTGCCGCAGCCGCTAGGGCCAAGCACTGCAAGGATTTCACCGGTTGCTACTTGCAGATCCAATCCAGAGAGGGCAACAACATCTGCGAAGCTGACCTTGGCACCGGTGACTGTCAGCATCTGCGAACCACCCGAGACCTAGAAGACACCCGAGCGCGCATCGCCCCACAGATCCATCAAGAACACAACCAAAGCGGTGAGCACCATAAGCGAAACAGCCAACGCCATGGCTTGTCCTCTCAACGCGTCACCGGGAGTGCCCAGCAGCCTAAACAATGCCAGCGGCGCAGTCAGTGTCTCGGGCCTGCGAGGAATGAACGATGTCGCCCCGAACTCACCAAGCGACACAGCAAAAGCGAACCCGGCACCGACTGCTGCGCCGCGTGCGGCAGCAGGTAGGTCTACCTCACGGCGTGCCCGCCAAGGCGATGCCCCCAACATCGCTGCCGCTTCACGCACCCGGGGGCTGACACTGCGCAGCATTGGCACCAGTGTGCGTACTACGAAAGGAATCCCCACCACGGCGTGCGCTATCGGAACCACAATCACCGCTGTGCGAATGTCAATCGGTGGACGGTTCAGCACCAGCAAGAAACCCAGCCCGACTGTTACCGCCGAAGTGCCTAGCGGCAGCGTCAAGGTGACATCGGTTAGCCCCGCTACGGTGCGGCCAGTGAGTGAAGCTGAGCGCAACACCACGATGGCAGCCGCGCCACCCACCAGCAGAGCCAAAGCGGCGGCTGGCACAGCGAACTGCAACGAATTAGCCAGAGCAGCCAAAGCAGTGTCGGGCAGCAGGTTGACCCGCTGAGCCATAGCGCTGTAGTGACGCAACGTGTAGCTGCCGTCGCCTGCTATCAGCGAACGTTCAACTAGCAGCGCTAGGGGCAAACCCAGAACTAATCCCATAACCCCCAAGTTGAACATCAATCCGATGCCTCGATGTCGGGGGGCGGGCGCTGCCACGATTGCTGGTGCCGAAGAAGCGCGACGGCGCTCCAGCAGGATCGACACGATCACCAAAGCCAGCACTGCCGCAAGTTGTATGACGGCCAATGAGGCCGCAACCGACAAGTCGAGACGCACCACGGCTTGTCGGTAGATCTCGGTTTCGATGGTGGCGCGTGTTGGGCCTCCCAGGATTAGCACCACCCCGAAAGAAGTAAACGAGAACAAAAAAACGATAGCTGACGCAGCGGCCAGCGAAGGTGCCAGTCGAGGCAGCACAACATGGCGAAAAACCGCGAAACGTGAGGCACCCAACACGCGGGCTTGATCCTCAACGCGGGCATCAAGGCTCTCCCAATGCGCTCCGACTATGCGGAGCACCACCGCATAGTTGAAGAACATGTGCGCCAAAAGGATCGCCCATATCGTGTGACGCAAGCTCAGAGCACCGTCGCCTGCTAGTCCGAGACGGTCGAATGTGCCTTCGAACGCTGCCGCCACAACCACAGTCGGCAAAGTGAATGGCACCGTGGCCACAGCTCGCACCAACCGGCGACCACGAAAACGAAGCCGAGCCACCGCGGCGGCTGCGGGCAGCGCCACCGCCACAGTCAACGCTGTTGACGCTGCAGCCTGCCAGAAGGTGAACCAGATCACCGAGCGATGCGACGGCGAAGCGAAGACCTCGCCTAGGCCTCCAGCCGCCCCAGATCCTCCGAAGCCTCGGTGAATAACAGCAGCGACAGGCCACACAAAAAACAGCCCCATGAACAAGATCACCAAACCCGCAGGCAGCAGCACCCAGCTGTGGCGGGCTGCTGCGGCGAGTCTCGTTGTTGTCGGTTTCGGCACTCGTTGTTGTCGGTTTCGGCATGGTCTGCGCTGTGATCACGGAACCGGAGGTTCCCAGAGCAACACCTTCAGCGAAGCACTATCTCCACCCAGCGGTCGGTCCAAGCGTCACGCTGAGCCTCGACCTCAGCTGGATCCAAAATGAACGGATCCTCTGCGATCTCGGCGTGTGCCACAAACTCTGGTGGCAGGGTGGCAGCGGTGTTCACTGGGAATACGAACATGTTCAAAGGAACATCGTTTTGGAATGTTTCACTGAGCATGAAGTCGATCAACGCTCTTGCGCCTGCTGGGTTGTCGGCACCTGCCAGCACACCAGCAAACTCAATCTGGCGGTAACAACTGTCAATTATCACCCCTGTGGGTGGATTATCGACAGGAGGATCAGCGAAGATCACCTCCGCAGGCGGGCTGGATGCATATGACACGACTATCGGCCGGTCGCCGCCGCCGACGGTGAACTCGCCGTAGTAGGCATCGGACCATCCAGAGGTAACTGACACGCCGTTGTCGCGCAGAGCAGCCCAGTAGTCCTCATAACCTTCGCCGTAGCGGGCAATGGTGGCCAATAAGAACGCAAGTCCAGGCGAAGAAGTTTCGGGGCTCGGCACTACGAGCATGTCTTTGTAGGCCTCATCGGTGAGGTCGTCGAGGTCGGTGGGCGGCGGCGTGTCGCCAGCGAATGCATCAATCCAGTAGTTGAGGCAGACATCGCCGAAATCGACGGGTGTTACCCGGTGCTGTGAGTCGAGCTCGAATCGGTCGGGCACATTTGTGAGCCCCGGTGATTCGTAGGGCTCAAAAAGATCGCAGTCCAAGCCTCGCTGCAAGAACGTGTTGTCGATACCGAACAGCACATCGCCGAGCGGTTCGCCGGCGGTAAGGCACGCTTGCGCTACTAAGGCACCGGCATCACCAGAGGCGAGTTGCTCTACTTCGATGCCAGTAGAGGATGTGAACGCTTCCAATGTCTCTGGAGAAACCGCGAACGAGTCGTGGGTGAGCAACGTCACGGTGGTTCCAGACAGGTCTTCGCTTCCTGTGCTGTTGCTAGCGTCGCTGTCAGTGTCGTTGTCGTTGCTGTCGCCGCAGGCCGCAGACAGAAGCGCCAGCGCTACCAGCGCCGCGACCACACTTAGAGCCTTGGGCAACTTGTGCCTTTTGCACGAAACCCTGTGCGCTCGCTTTTTGGGGCGCGCTTGTCGAACAGTGTTTGAGATTTGGTGATCCATGGGGTTCTTCCTCCGCTGGCATTACCCAGATCAGGTCGGCGGGTCGACACCGCTGTAGGTGCCCTCTCAGCCCGGCTGCCCCGAGCTCCCCGGTTTGTTGTTGTCACAGCACTATAGAAGCAACCAGCGACACCTGCGCTCGGCGAGGTTCAACAGACAATGTGAAAATCAGTTCGGCTAATGTCACACCCTGTCTCTACGTTGTTGGGTCATGTCCCTAACCACATCTTTTGCACAATCTTTTCAAGCCGCTGCGCGCAGCCACTACATCGCACTTGCCTACCGGCTTGATGCGTTCACTCACACGATTCAGCTGATTGCAGTGCTTGCAGCGTTGACGGTCAGCCCCAGCCGAGTTGATGCAGGGTTTTGTCGTCGATGCCGAAGTGATGGGCGACCTCATGAACCACCGTGACAGTTACTTCATGGCGCAGTTCGTGCTCGTCATCGCAGACCTCACATATCGGCAGCCGGTAGACGGTTACCTGGTCGGGCATCACCATTGCGCCGTAATCTTGGCGCTCCGTCAACGGAATCCCCTCGTAGAGACCCAGAAGATCCTCGCTGGGATGCCTGTCGCGCACTACCACAGCAATGTTCTCCATCATTTCGCCAAGCGCTGGAGGCATCGAGTCGAGGGCTTCGGCCACGAGCTGCTCGAAACGCTCGACATCAACTAGGAACACCATCACCCACAGTAATGACCGTCTGCATCACTGTGCCGACCACTGCTTGGAGATTGTCGTCTCGCCTAGTCGCTCGGCTTCTAAAGTTCACCGGTGACCCAAGCTGACCATCCGCTGCTTGAAGGCCTCACCGCAGAGCAACGCGACGCGGTAACTACCCGAGCCTCACCGCTGTGTTTGATCGCGGGTGCAGGATCAGGCAAGACCCGCGTTTTGACCCGGCGTATCGCCTGGCACGCCGACCAAGGCCACATAGACCCGCGGCGCACCTTGGCCGTGACTTTCACCCGGCGAGCCGCACGCGAGCTGCGATCTAGGCTGCGCCAACTGAGAGTCGCCAACACAGTGAAGGCTGGCACCTTCCATTCGATTGCGTTGGCTCAACTGCGTCGCTATGCCGCCGACTCCGACAAGCGCCCACCCCTGATTCTTGACAATCCGGCCAAACTCATTTCCGAGTTGCATCCTTCGTCTGACCGTAGAACTGTTAGCAGTATCGTTAGCGAGATCAGCTGGTGCCGAGCCCGTCTGGTGGCACCTGAGGATTATCCAGCTGCAGCAAAGCCCGCTGGACGTCGTGCGCCGCTGGGGCACTCCGAGCGCTTCGTTCGAACATTCACCGACTACCAGCAGGCCAAACGCAAGCGCAGAGTGCTCGACTTTGACGATGTGCTGACTCGAGCCACCGAAATCATGAAGTCGCAGCCTCGCCACGCTGCTGCACAACGCTGGCTGCATCAGCACCTGCTCGTTGACGAGTTCCAAGACATCAACCCGCTGCAGTTCGGTTTGTTGCAATCGTGGTTAGGCGACGACTCAACTCTGTTGGTTGTGGGCGATCCTGACCAGGCCATCTACGGCTGGAACGGTGCTGACCCGAAGCTGATCGACTCGGTAGCGGAACACTTCCCAGGTTGTGCAGTGCTGCACATGCGCACCAACTTCCGCTCGACTCCTGAGGTGCTCGTCGCTGCGGGGCGGGTGCTGGGGCGGGAAGCTCAGCCAGCATTCCGGCCTGCTGGGGCAGAGCCCACCATCACAGTCTGTGACGGCGCTGATGAGCCCGACATCCTGGCTCGGCTGATCCGCCAACGACACCGACCCGGGTCGCGCTGGCGGCGTCAAGCGGTGCTGGCGCGAACTAACTCTCAGCTTGAACCACTGCGCCAAGCGCTTAAGCGACGCAATATCCCAGTAGCAGCAAGTAGCGAAACCGGTTTGCTGCGCCAGCCTGAGATCGCAGCCGTGCGTCAAGCCTGGGCAGGCAACGCCCGTCTCGCGTCATGTGTCGCCGACACCCGTCAATGGCTCAGCGAAACCTCAGACGGATCCTCAGACGAATCCATCGCTGCAAGCAGCGGCAGTGTTACTAGCCGCAGAGGCACCAGAGCTACAGGTGTTGCCGGTGGTGATGGCGCTTTCATCAGCCCCTCCAGTAGCGACACACCTGCAGTTGAGGACAACATCAAGGCTTTCATTGAGGTGTTCTTGGAGTTTGCTGATGATCATCTGTCACTAGACCCTGATGCCACAGCGGGTGCATTCTTCACTGCGTTGCGCTCCGATGATCGTGTGCTGGGCACCAGCGACGGTGTCGACTTGACCACATTTCACGGTGCTAAAGGCCAAGAATGGCCGGTTGTTTATCTGGTCGGACTTGAAGACGGTTATGTCCCAATACATCATGCCCGCACCTCAGAAGCCCGAGCTGAAGAGCAGCGTCTGCTACATGTGGCAATCACACGGGCGCAACAGGAACTGCATCTCCTCTGGTGCAATCAACGCCAGCGCGGCGACAAGATTTTCCAAAACGAGCCCTCACCGTGGGTTACGACAATCGCGGAAGGCATTCAAGCTGAATCTAGCCAAGTTGATCATGTAGCAGCCGTGGCCCGAGCCCGTGAGATGCTGCGCTCCCAACGCGACAAGCAGCACTAACCCCCCATCAATGAGTTGCAAGCGCTTGGAGTGACACAGCCGCGTCACGATCATGCTGGGCTTGCTGCCATGCTGGGCTTGCTGCGCGATCTCATAGTGATCTCATCGTGATCTCATATTGGCTGCCCAGCTTGAGGCTGTGCCTAGGTAATGTCGCTGACCGTGGATGCATCACAAGAAGCCGTCAAAGCGCTCCATGAAGTCATCTCAGCGATGCCAGACGGCGGCGAGAACCGGACCGGACAGTTTGAGATGTGTGAGGCTGTCGCGTCCGCTGTTGAGCGGGGCCAGCATCTGCTGGTAGCTGCTGGCACCGGGATCGGCAAATCGATGGCCTACCTTGTGCCGCTGGTTGTTAGCGGGCAGAAGGCTGTCGTTGCGACTGCTACCAAAGCTCTCCAAGACCAGTTGGTGGATAAGGATCTGCCCTTGTTGGCTAGAGCGCTGGGTTTGCCGCTCAAGTTCGGCGTATTAAAGGGCAGATCGAACTACATATGTCGTAAGAAACTCGCCGACCTAGGGGCGGATGCCAGCAGTGGGCAGCAGCAACTAATCGCTGCGGACTCCGCAGCCGAGGCGAGCCTCGTCTTTGATGAGATCAAGAAGCTGGTCGCTTGGTCTGAAACAACTACCGACGGTGACCGGGCTGGACTTGACTTCGAGCCGTCAGTGAGTGCCTGGGAGTCGGTGAGCGTGTCTGGGAGGGAATGCCCGGGCGCTTCGAATTGCCCGTCTGGGTCGGAGTGTTTCGCTGAGCAGTCCCATGACAGAGCTGCTGAGGCGGATGTGTTGGTGGTGAACCATCATCTCTACTGTTTGCATGTATTTACCGAAGCAGACATTCTGCCTTCGCATGATGCGGTAGTTTTTGACGAAGCTCACACGCTTGAAGACATTGCATCTAGTGCCGCCGGGGTTTCGATCACTAGAGGCCGGTTCAGGCACGCTGCTCGTGCGGTTAGAGCAGCGGTGGCACATTCGGAGACTGCCGCCGACTTGGAAGGGGCAGGCAATATTCTGCAGGACGCTCTTAGCTCCCACAGCGACACGCTCCTTACTTCGCTTTCCGACTATCTGATTGAGACGGTCGCCGTGTGCCGGGGGCGTCTTGATGCTGCCAGCACCGAAGTCCGCGAGGCCGAAGGTGACGAGACGCGACGGAGAATGGCTCGACGACTTCTTGACGCTCTCACAGAGGACCTCGCCAGAGCGTCTGACCCAGACAACGAAGATGCCGTCTGGGTGGAGGACTCTGGAGGCAGGCAGACCTGGCGGACCGCTCCCGTTGATGTCGGCCCGATGCTTGAGAAGGGCTTGTGGGCGCATACTCCTGCGGTGCTCACCAGTGCGACTGTGCCCTTCAACCTCGCCGAAAGACTTGGTCTGTCCGATGATGCCCATGACAACCTCGCCGTGAGCAGTCCCTTCGACTATCGCAACTGCGGTTTGCTCTATTGCGCTAAGCATCTGCCGAGCCCTAAGGACCCTGGATGGGCACAGGCTGCACAACACGAGATTGCTCAGATGGCTGTGGCGGCGGGAGGGCGTACTTTGGCACTGTTCACGAGCTACGGAGCTATGCGGAATGCCGCCGAAGCTGTAGGTGAGGCGACAGGACTGCGGATCTACTGCCAGGGCGATTTGCCTAATCGTGAACTGATCGACCGTTTCGCGGCGGAGGAGGAGAGCTGCCTGTTCGCCACGATGACTATGTGGCAGGGAGTGGATGTGCCTGGGCGGTCGCTGTCACTAGTGGTGATCGACCGCATCCCCTTCTCGCGCCCTGACGAGCCGTTGATGGTCGCCCGCCGAAACCGACTGGGCCGAGACGCTTTCAACAAGATCGACGCTCCACGCGCAGCCACGCTGTTAGCGCAGGGTGCAGGCAGGCTAATACGCTCTACGCAAGATCGGGGTGTCGTGGCAGTGCTTGACTCGCGACTGGCGACGGCTAGTTACCGCCACGACCTGTTACAGGGCCTTCCGCCGCTGCGTCGCACAATCGATCTCGCCGAAGTCAAGACGTTCCTCGCCGACATCAGCCACTCCGCCGAAGCCGCGGGCTCGTCGTAGCGAAGAGTCAGTCGCTCATCAGAAAAGTCGACCAGATAGAGCTTTAAAAGAAAGACCCGGCACCTCCAAAAAGGCACCGGGTGGGTAAGGCTATGATAGCCACCACTACACGGCGAAGCAACTCCGCGCCTTGGACATGCGCCTCACTTACTGCCCTCTACCAGATATCTGGCCTTTGATGCGTGTCGACTGTCTCTGGCAGTTGGCATGAGAAAAAGTCGTCGGCTATGAGGGAATACCACCAGTGGCCTCCGATACCATCATCTGGATCGCCTTTGAGTGCGTCGGCTGTCGGGGTGCCCCTGGGATTGACCGTCCCGAGCGGCACATGGAGGCGGGCATGACGGGCAGGTAGCCGCAGGTCACTATCGTTGGTGATGAGCACAGCTGCGTCGATCAAGTCCGAATGCAAATCGATCAGAAGATGAGATGCCAAATTTACGTCTGAGCCCTTTTCTTCGGGCACCGTGATCGTCCGACGCACGCCGGACTCTATGTCCCCACCGGTAACTTGTCGAGTAGCGAACGTCCCTTTCTCAATGTTGACTCGCTCTGTGGCGAGCAGTGCCTTGAGATAGTTCTGCTGCCGTTCGCGTGCGTCGGCAGCTGGCCCGCCAGTGATCAGAGCTGTGCAGTAAGTGATGCGACTTGCTGTGGCCTGCTTGGCGCTCCAGTATGGGTTGCGGTCGATTAGACGATCGGCGAGCCCGGCCACATCAAGCCAGCGCCACCCACGCTTGCCTCGCCCGCACAAATGTCGGCCCCCGTAGTAGAGGTTGAGTCCGTCAACGTATACCCCAACGCGCATCACAGCAGCTTAGGGTATTGTCATATTCATTTCACAACTAACAATGGAAGGTATCTCAAATGCCTGAAAAACGATTCGTAGTAAAGAAGCGCGAAGATTTGTGGGAGGTGAGGTCGCCCGGCGCTCACAACCCCGAATCAACCCATTCGACTATGGCCGAGGCCGAGAGCGCTGCTGAGGACTTCCTGAAGACGTGTGGGGGCGGCTACCTCGACATTGTGCTTTAGGGTTCGGGACTTGGAGCCGGGGTCACGATCTGGATCAGGTTCCCGCAAGTGTCGTCAAATATGGCCGCAACGACAGTGTCGAGGTCAGTGGGCGGCTGAGTGAACTCAACGCCGGCGGCTTGTAGTCGTGCGTGTTCGGCATGGACATCGTCAACTGTGAACTGCGCTGATGGGATCCCGTCAGCGACGAGAGCGTCGCGGAATGTCTTGGAGGCTGGGTGTGCGGCAGACTCAAGGAGCAGTTCCGGTCCGTCAGGTTGCTCTGGGGAGACCACAGTAAGCCACGAGTATTCCCCAACGGGCACATCGTGATGCTTGCGGAATCCGAGCACTTCGGTGTAGAAAGCAAGTGCTTTGGTCTGGTCGTCAACAACGACGTTAGTCAATGTGATCCGCATGTGCCTCCGCCAGCGAGTTGTCCAGCATCGCCCGATTCTAAGCCCCTCTGACCGACTCTAGTAAGCAACGATTGCCGCGTCAAACGAGCGTCATGCTTCCACAACAGCACTCATGAGTTCGTCACATTGCCTCATGTCGTTGTCCTACTGGAGATGCTGCTGCGACGAATGCGTCTTCCCGACGGAAACAATACAGCGCTGGCATTGCCCATATCACGGCATACCTGGCGGAATGATCCCTGAATAATATTGGTTATTATAAAATGGGTATTCAGGGACAAGTAAACGACTTGCTACCTCTCAGGCTGCCTAGTGGAGTTGCGATAGTGACACTCACCGCCTCTGTGAGCGCAGCCAGATGATGCAACTAGTGTTTACTGAGCATGCACAGCGAGTTATGGCGGAGCTCAGGATTCTCCCTAAATGGGTAGAGCAAGCCGTGGACGCGCCCCAGCGACGGACTCTGGACCCCTACGATGGAACTGTGGAGCGGTTCTACGCCCGAATCCCCGAGAATGGAGACAGAGTCCTACGAGTGGCGGTCAACACTGGCTTGGATCCGCGGCGCGTTGTGACCGCATTCTTTGATCGTTCCATGAAAGGCATGAAATGAAACTCAGAGTGGATCAGCAGGCTGACGCACTTTACTTGCGCCTTGACGAGTCCAGTATCGTTGACTCCGTTGAAGTAGCGCCGGGCGTAATACTTGACTACAACGAGGCCGAAGAGGTCATTGGCATTGAAATGCAGAACCTGTCCTCAAGATCATCCGATCTAAAACTCTCAGCCTTGCAATTCGAAACTGCTTAACGATCGCTTCGCGGTGACTGCCCACAGACTGCTAAGAGGTCGGCGAAGAGGCCGCTGAGCCAGGTGTCACAACAACTCAATGTCGGCTATCAGCATTTAGTGTGCTTCGTCCACGACAACGCGGACAACCCTTTTCGTTGTTCGGTGTAGGCAGCGTTGCGGTATGCCTTTGCGACGACGGTTCCTAGTTCACGCTTGTGGTCGTTGCCGATTAAACCAAGAGGTGTCCGCCTGGCGCGACAGAAGACGAATAAAGTCGATTCATTGCCTACCAAATACCAGCAGCCCCGCGCCGTGTATGCAGACGAGCGTAGAGTGCCGTCGAGTTTGTGCTTGAAGCTGTGAATGGGTTTACAAGAACCTAGAGACTCGAACTTGATCTGTTGCAAGTGGTCTTCGGCTACTGACAGCACCACTACGTTCGGTAGTAGCGCTACAAGCAAATCGTGCCAGAGTCGCCTGCCATCATCTTCAAGCACGCTCTGTTCAGCCTCGCTGAGCTGACTCCAAGTCGGATTAGTGGCAATCGGCGAGCAAATGTCCGTGTGCAGTGCCGTTGAGGTCTGACGATCGTAGTAGCTGTTACTCATTCCATTGAGCAAAGGCTCAAAGCTCTGAAACCAACTTCTGTAAGGATTAGTTCGAAAGTAGTCCGAGAGGGCATCAAGGTAGCGCTCTTGATCCTCAGGGTGAGCGCCCTTGGCGAGTGGGAACCGGTGGAACGGGTCCTCGGCAGGAAACTCGTTAAGTGACGGGTTCAAGCCAACAGTCAGAACTCGTTGAGGCGATGCAGCATATGCGTCAATATCGCCGAAGAACAAAATCGGGATAGCAGGGCTGACACGCGCCTCAAGCGACGCTGCCGACTCGAACAAGCGCCATGCCTCCACAACAGCCCTTCTGAGTTCAGTGCATTGCCTCATGTCGCTGTCCTTCTGGAGAGTGCGATACGACGAGAGTAGTAGCCCCGTAGTAGCGAAAAGGCGCTTGCATCACCCAACTCACATCACACCGTGCTTAATGGTCACCCGCTACCCTCTCATATAATAACAGTTATTATTTGATGAGAAAGTCGGCTAGCAGGCTGAAGCGCCATACTTGCGTCTAGACAAGTTGAAGATAGTTGATTCTGCAGAGGCAGCACGGCCGAGACTGGCACGCACTACAAGAGCCGTATGCACAAACTTGACAACCTTCAAGCATCCCACACCTACTGCAATAAGCGAAAAGGCAACACGGCAAATGTCCGCAAGTGGTGCCACCTTGACATGCCAGCGTTACCTGTTGCAGACGCCAAAGACGGAAAGATCTTCTTTCTGCCCTAGAAGCCTGCGGCTTAATCGGGCGCTTTGCGTTTAGATCGGAGTAGAGAGCGAGTAGCAGCCTGCAGTACGATGACTCGCTCTCAAGCACCGCAGCACTCCAAGCCATTCGTGACAAGCGGAACCCAAACCGTCCTACGCAATTAGCTCACTGACAGGTTTGCGCTCTGCCTCAGTAGCTCTAGTATCTATAATGATACCATTACTGGTGTGAATGTGGAGGCAATGTGTGAGTCATTTCGAAGCAACCCAAACGGTGTACGGTTCTCTGACCTCGTCAAGCTCTGTGATCAGATGTTCGGGCAACCACGCCAGACGCGAGGTAGTCACCGAGTCTACCGGATGCCCTGGGCGGGCGATCCTCGGGTGAATATCCAGAGCCACAAGGGCATGGCCAAGGCGTATCAAGTTCGACAGGTGCTAAGAGCCATCAAGAAGTTGGAGGAACTGAGTGAGTGATCATTACACGTATCGGGTTACTTGGTCAGCCGAGGATGGCGAACATGTGGGCTTGTGCTTGGAGTTCCCGTCACTGAGCTGGTTGGCACCGGCCCGTGACGAGGCCTTCTCGGGCATCTGTGAGTTAGTGCATGATGTTGTTGCCGACATGCAAGCGAACGGCGAGCCAATACCAACACCGCTGGCGGAACGGTCATACAGCGGACGTTTCCTTGTTCGTGTGCCACCAGAAACCCACCGCCAGTTAGTAGTGCGCGCAGCCGAGAACGGAGTAAGCCTCAACCGGCTCGTAAGTTCGCTGCTAGCCGACTGAGGTGGCTGCTGGCCTGCGGGAGGATCTATGAGCTACACCGAAGCCGAAGTGTCTGCAGCCGTTGTGCGAATGGACAAATATCGGTCGGGACTTGACTACGAGATCGGGACCGCTCTCGCCGTGGTCGGACTGAGTGCCGAGCGCGCCGACAAAGAACGCGCAATCCGCGGCGACATGATCTGGATCGCTCACCAAGCTGGTGCATCGCTGAGACAGATCGCAGAGGCATCGGGACTCGGGCGCAGGACCGTGACCGCTATTGTCGAAAGGGCTTCAGCCCGAACTGACAGTTAGCTGTTGGTGGGGCGGGGCATGGCTACTACGGCTACGTTGGCGGGGCATTGTTCCAGCACTGTCTCCACTGTGTGACCCAAAAACGGCCTGCCGTCCACATTGCGCAACGAAGCACCCAACACCACCAGATCAGCCTCCTGCTCAGCCGCCACAGTCACCAATGTTGAGGCTGCCGTAGCACCTTCAGACACCAGAGTGCGTGCCTCAACACCCATCTCAGCTCCCCGAGCCTGCGCTTCATCCATGAGAGCTTCCACCACCTGGCGATTACCGACAGGCGATGCCGACTCACCGAGCACACGAGCCGCCAGCCTGCTGCGGGCCAGTCGCCTCGGCAGCATCTGCATCTCAGCCCGAGAACGCTGCGTCACATGAGTGAGCACCACCTCGGTTCCCAGCTGGCTGCTCACCCCGAAAGCCACCTCTTGAGCCGCACTTGAAGACCGCGTCCCCGTCACCGGCACAATCGCACGAGTGAAAGCTCCTGGCAGTGGTGTCTCCAAACCCATCGCGCGCCTGACGATCAACACTGGAAGCGGCGAGTTCAACAACAGTTCATCAACCAGCGGCGAGTAAAGCTGCTCATCGTGACGGCCCGCCACCCCCACACAAATCACCCCGTAACCGAGACGAGCCTCAGCCACAATCGCATCAGCCACAGCAGCCGCCCCCGAAACCACCCCTAGACCCGCCTCTGAACCCGAAACCCGCACTTGGCGATGATCTACCTCCCGACCGTCAAGCACGCTGCGGATGATGGTGATGTCAGGCCACTGACTGCTAGCCGAAACGCTCTCAACGGCACCCGTAACACCAGCAGCACCAACAGCACCACCAGAATCGGTCACGGAACTCTCCCCTTGTAATCTGCCAGAGATTCCTGCCGGACCTTTGTCAGCAGCTTTGTCAGGCGTGACCGAAATCACCGTTGCAGGCACTTGCATCGGCCAAGCGAAATGCATCAGTTGAGCAGCCGCAATAGACGCAGGCTCAGACCTCGAAGCCAGCAACAACCTAGAAGAACGCACCACAAGGTTGCGACTCAAAGCCTCTTCACGCTCTAAGCGCTCAACCTCTTCGGGCGAACCGATCCAGTCACGCACCACCAGACGCAGACTGACAGCAGCAAAGATCGAAGTCACTAGCGGCACCAGCACGATCACGGTGTAGGCCGTCTCACTAAACACACCCAAAGACAACCCGACAGAAGCAATCACGATCTCAAGCGCGCCACGAGCGTTAAGTCCCGCCCCCAGCGCTGAAGCGGCTCGCCGTGACTGGCCCGCAAGCCTGGCACCCACAAACGCACCAGCGAACTTGGCGACAATCGCCACCACCATCACAGCCCCTGCCCAGATCAGCGCTTCGCTGTCGCCCAGCAGACCAAGATCCATACGCAGCCCGGCCATAGCAAAAAACACCGGCGCAAGAAAAGCGTTGGTGAGCGACTCAATGTGCTGCACCACTTCGTGCTGCTGAAAACGCGACCGGTTCAACACAACTCCAGCCACGAACGCCCCTAGCACAGCTTCGATGCCTAACGCCTGGGTAGCCACCCCGAACACCAGCATGGTTATCACCGCAAGGCTCAGCGCGCCGTGCAGGTTGGGGCCGTCACGGCGAATCCGACGCAAACCGGCATCCACGACACGCTGCCCCAGCGTCATCGCCAAAATCAAAAAAGCCGCCAAACCCACCACGGTGCGCAAGGTGGCACCCAGCGACACTTCACCCGCCGTGGCAAAACCCGTGAACACGGCAAGCATCACCCAGCCGACCACATCGTTAGCCATACCAGCGGCCACAGTGATCTGCCCGAAGTCACGCCGCATCAGGCCCAGCTCCGACAAGATCCTTGCGATTACCGCAAGCGCCGACACCGACAAGGCCGCAGCAACAAACAGCGCAAACACTGTTCGGTCGGCGCCTCCGCCCACGAAATCATCAGGCAACAACAAGCCCGTCACCAAGCCTCCAGCCAACGGCACCACCAGACTGAATCCGGTCACCAAAGCCGCAGCACGACCGAGGCGTCGGATCAGCTCCAAGTCGGTCTCAAAGCCAGCAGTTACCAGCAGCAGCGCCACACCGAGCCATGTGACGGCAAAAAGCGCTCCAGATGAGATCACCTCATCGGGGATGAACCATCCGAAACCGCTCGGCCAAACCGCGCCGAACACCGACGGGCCGAGCACCACTCCTGCACCTAGCTGGCCTATAACCGAAGGCAAACCCATTCGACGCGTCACGTAGCCCAGCGCCCGTGCCGCCGCCACAAGCACCAGCAGCTGGGTCCAAAACACCAGCAACGCGTGCTCATCAAGTGGTGTCAGCATGGGTCCTTAAGGTCAACCAGCACAGGAGCATGATCGCTGGGTGGATCATCTTTGGGGCCTTTGCGCTCGTTGCGGTCGATCAGCACGAAATCAGTGGCCTCAACAACACGACGGCTACCCAACGCAAGATCAATACGCATCCCTTTGCGTTTGTGGAAGTCACCTCCGCGATAATCCCACCAGCTAAAAAGCCCGCCGTCGTGATGATGTTCACGGAACACGTCCACGAGCCCCCAATCCAGCAGGCTTAACAGCCGCTGACGCTCAGCATCGCTGGTGTGGGTGGTGCCGACGAACTGTGCAGGGTCATGCACATCACGGTCATCTGGGGCGACATTGAAATCTCCGCACACCAAAACCGGCATATCGGGATGGGCTTGCACATCAAGCGACGCTCGCAACCGCTGAAGCCAATCAAGTTTGTACCGATAGTGATCATGGCCGAGAGCACGTCCGTTGGGCACATAACACGATGCCACCCGCACCCCACCGCAGGTAGCCCACACAAGACGAGCTTCGCTGTCGGGTTCAATACCCTCGCCGAAGCCGCGCACTGGGTCGTCAAGTCCTACCCTGCTCAGCAACGCAACACCGTTCCAGCGCCCCTCGCCGTTGTGGATGCATTCATAACCAAAAGACCCGAAGTCCAGCTCAGCGAACGCATCATCCGCGAGCTTGGTCTCTTGGAGGCACAGCACATCAGGCTCAAACGCCTCAATCCAGCGCTCCACCCGGCTTAGGCGCGCTTTTAGCGAGTTGACATTCCAAGTGACCACCCGCACAACCGCGACCCTATCGGAGCTGTCAAGCGGCAACTAGGATCACAACCATGCAAGGTCCGGCGCGTTCTGAGGCGCGTTCTGAAACCAGCGAATCTTTGGGGGCAAACGCCTGGATCATCGACGAGATGCGCGAACTCTGGGAGGACAACCCCGACTCGGTTGACGAATCGTGGCGCGCCCTGTTCGACAATGAGGCCTCTGAGGTTTCGACCAATCCCGCTCGGAGCGACTCAGCCAGCTCCGCCGACACCGACACCGGTGCAACCACCACAATCGAAGCCACAGCCACCGAAGTCGCCTCGCCTGTGACCACTACGGAACCCTCCGCTGCGACAGCTCCCACCAACACCGCACCCGCAGCCAAGCAAGCCGCCACCCGCGTTGAGCAGCCTCAAGGGCAAGACGATCCCGATGATCAGGCCACAGAAACCACACAAGACGCAGCGCCCGCAGATCACACACAAGACGCAGATCACACACGAGCCGCAGATCACACACGAGCCGTATCACCATCAGATACCACAAAAGCACCAATGCAAACCGATCCCGAAGGGGAACTGATTAGAGGTATCGGCGCTCGCATCGTCGACAACATGGAAGCCAGCTTGGCTGTGCCCACCGCCACAAGCTTCCGTGACATCCCCGCCAAGCTCATAGAGGTCAATCGCAAGATCATCAACGGTCACTTGAGCCGCAAAATGATGCGGAAGATTTCTTTCACGCACTTGATCGGCTTTGCGGTGGTGAGAGCTATCAGCGAAACGATCCCGGTCATGAACAGCATCTACAGCCGAGACGCTCAAGGCAGGCCGCGCATCGCACGACCCGACCACATCGGGCTCGGTGTCGCAGTCGACATTGAGCGTAAAGACGGCAGCCGGACGCTGATGGTGCCATGCATCCACGAAGCCGACAGCCTCAACTTTGCGGATTTCGTAGAACGCTACGACGACCAGATAACCAAAGTTCGCAATAACGCAATCAGCCCTGAAGACCTTCAAGGTGTCACCGTCACCATCACTAATCCGGGCACTATCGGCACCAGACAGTCGGTGCCGCGCCTGATGTCCGGCCAAGGCACGATCGTCGGTGTGGGAGCGCTGGCATTCCCAACCGAATACGAGGCCGCTGATCCGTCGCTGCTGGCTGACCTAGGGGTCAGCAAACTGGTGACGATCAGCAGCACCTATGACCATCGGGTCATCCAGGGTGCCGAATCGGGAATTTTCCTGCAACGAGTGCATGATCTGCTGCTGGGTGCCGACGACTTCTACGGCGCTGCCTTTAGGTCGCTGCATATCCCCTATGAAGCGGTCAAGTGGCATCGCGACTTCAACCCGGTGGACCGTGAAGCCGCCATGCTTGAAAAGCAGGCCAAAGTCAACCAGCTGATCAATCAGTATCGGGTGCGAGGGCATCTCATCGCTGATCTCAACCCGCTACGCGACGAAGCGCCAGACATGCACGCCGAACTTGATCCAGCCACCTACGGGCTGACGATCTGGGATCTGGACCGAGAGTTTTTGACCGGCAGCGACACCGGCATCTATGCGACCGTCGGGCCGAAGCTCCGTATGAAGCTCGGCGACCTGCTCGGCGTGCTGCGTGATGCCTATTGCCGCAATGTCGGCGTGGAATACATGCACATCCAAGACCCGGCTGAGAAACGCTGGATCCAAGAACAGATTGAGGGTGCCGACACCACGCTCAAATCCGATGACCAGCAGCGCATTCTCAGCCAACTCAACGCCGCAGAAGCGCTCAGCAATTTTTTGGGCACCAAATATGTCGGCCAGAAGCGCTTCGGCCTTGAAGGTGCCGAGTCCACCATTCCCTTGATTGATGCACTGTTGACGTGTGCAGCCGATGCTCCCATGGCTGAAGTGGTGATGGGAATGGCCCACAGGGGGCGACTCAATGTGCTGGTCAACCTGGCAGGCAAGACCTACCACGAACTGTTCAAAGAGTTCGAGGGTGCCATCACCGAAGACCAGATCCAAGGCAGCGGCGATGTCAAATATCACCTAGGGCAGATAGCCGCCTACGAAAGCCCTTCAGGCAATCATCTGCTGGTGGAGTTGGCGGCCAACCCCTCACACCTAGAGGCCGTAGACCCGGTGGTGGTTGGCATGGCACGGGCTCGCCTAGACAACATCGAAGAATCGGGCAGCTACAGCCCCTATGCAGTGCTGCCGCTGCTGATTCACGGCGACGCTGCCTTCGCAGGCCAAGGCGTGGTCGCCGAAACCTTCAACTTGAGCCTGATTGACGGTTACCGCGTCGGGGGCACCATTCATCTGGTGATCAACAACCAGCTCGGCTTCACTACCACACCCGACTCTGCACGCTCCACTCAATACTCAACCGACGTGGCCAAAATGGTGGGCGCGCCGATCTTTCATGTCAACGGCGACGACCCCGAGGCCTGCGTGCGAGTCGCTCGCATGGCTTTCGCCTACCGCCAGCGATTCAACAAAGATGCCGTGATTGACATGATCTGCTACCGACGTCACGGCCACAACGAAGCCGATGACCCCAGCTACACACTGCCGGAGATGTACCGCCGCATTGATGCTAAACCCTCGGTGCGTACCCAATACCGGCAGTCGCTGCTTAAACGGGGCGACATCAGCGAAGTCGAAGCGGATGCCTCACTGGAGGAATACCGCGAGCAGCTGCAAACTGCCCTTGATGAGACCCGCCACGCCTCAGGCAGTCAGAACGTCAGAGCCCGACGTCAGCCTGAACCGCTTGGCGTGATGCCCCATGTGCGCACCGCCGTCGACTCGGTCACTGTGGAGCGTGTCTTTGAGGCTCTAAACACTCTGCCCGACGGATTCACTATTCATCCCAAGCTGGCCCGACAGTTTGAGCAGCGCAACCAAGCTTTCAGCAACGGCGAACTCGACTGGGGTGTTGGTGAAGCCATGGCCTTCGGGTCGCTGCTGATTGAAGGCACCACTGTGCGACTCAGCGGCCAAGACAGCCGACGAGGCACCTTCTCGCATCGCCATTCCACCCTGGTGGACTACTTGACTGGCGAGGAGCATGTGCCGCTAGCGAAACTGTGCGGACCGGGCACGCAGTTGTGGATTTATGACTCGCTGCTGTCGGAGTACGCCGCTTTGGGATTTGAGTACGGCTATGCGGTTGCCAAACCCGAGGCTTTGGTGATGTGGGAAGCTCAATTCGGTGACTTCGCTAACGGTGCGCAGATAATCATTGACCAGTTCATCGTGGCCGCAGAAGACAAATGGAGCCAGAACTGCGGAATCGTGTTGCTGTTGCCTCACGGGATGGAAGGCCAAGGCCCTGAGCATTCCTCAGCGCGCATTGAGCGATTTTTGACTTTGTCCGCAGAAGACAACATGCATGTCTGCCAGCCGACCACATCGGGGCAGTACTTCCATCTGCTGCGACGCCAGATGATCCATCGTGTGCGTAAGCCGTTGATCGTGTTCACTCCCAAATCGCTGCTGCGCGCCAAGTCGGCACGCTCAAAGGTGTCTGAGCTTTCGTCGGGCACATTTGAGGAGGTGCTCGCGGACCCGGCCATCGAAGCAGAAACCCTTGATGCCGAGGCCGTTACTCGGGTGATCTTTTGCAGCGGAAAAGTGGCTTATGCGGCAATGGAGTTACGCGACGAGCACTCCGCTCCCCTGGCGGTATGTCGCATTGAGCAGCTCTATCCATGGCCTTACGGTGCGGTGGACTACGAACTGCGGCGCTATCCGAACGCGTCGGAGATCATCTGGCTGCAGGAAGAACCCGAGAACATGGGTGCCTGGAACGCTGTCAAAGGGCGGCTCTATGAGGCCCACGGCGACAACTACAGCATCCGCCGAGTCAGTCGGCCCGAGTCGGGCAGTCCCGCTGGTGGCAGCCCTACCGTGCATGCCCAAGAACAGCAAGACCTTCTCAACGCGGCGGTGCTGGCCTGAGCGCTACAGAACCGGCTCTAGACGACCACCGCTTGGCAGCAGAATTGGCGCACAAGGCTGGCGAGTTGCTCGTGGAACTGCAGGCGCAGCTAACCGCTCGAGGAGTAATAGGCCCAGAGCTAGGAGCTGAAGGTGACCGGCAGTCTCACGAGCTACTAGCGCAACAGTTAGCTGCGGCGCGCCCCGGCGACGCTGTGCTGTCCGAGGAGGGTGACGACGACTACTCACGTCTCAATGCTGAACGGGTCTGGGTGATTGACCCACTTGATGGCACCGAGCAATATTGCTGGCCGCCGCGTGTGGACTGGGCGGTTCATGTGGCGCTAGTGATCGACCATCGTCCCGTGGCGGGAGCGGTGGCGCTGCCAGCGCTGGGACGGGTGTTCTCAACGGCTGATCCGCCTCCGATGCCCGAAAGGCGCGACGGTCCCGTTCGGATGGTGGTGTCACGTAAACGCGTCACTCAAAAAGCTCATGCTGTAGCAGTCGCGCTAGATGCAGAGATCACTCCGCTGGGTTCAGCAGGTGCTAAAGCAATGGCAGTGGTCTCGGGAGAAGCTGACATGTATGTGCATACTGGCGGTCAATACGAGTGGGACTCATGTGCTCCCGTAGCAGTGGCTGAGTCTGCGGGATTTGCAACCAGCCGCATCAACGGTTCGCCTCTCCTCTATAACCAGGCTGACTGCTACCTGCCAGATCTAGTGATCTGCCGCCCCGAACTAGCCAACCCAATCCTGCGCGCCCTGCACGGATAAGCACTATCCGTCGTTTGCGCTAAATACCGGCAGGTAGCAAGTCGTTTCAGCCCTGCCCCACATAAGCTTCAAGCAGGCAGTTCATAATTGACAGTTAGACATTTAAGATATATCATGAGT
>JAPYNU010000058.1 GCA_028283245.1 Candidatus Aldehydirespirator catecholifindens
GGTTCCCATGATGCGGGCGCCGGTCATGCCGAAGGGGTGCCCCAACGCAATAGAGCCGCCGTTGGGGTTGAGCTTGTCGTAGTCAATGCCCAGGTCATCTGCCGACGGCAGCACTTGAGCAGCGAACGCTTCGTTGATCTCCACATGGTCAATGTCGGCGATAGTCATGCCAGCTCGTCCGAGAGCTTGACGACACGCCTCAACCGGGCCTAGCCCCATGATCTCGGGGTTCAGCGCAGACACGCCCGTAGCCACGATCCGGGCCAACGGCTTCGCTCCCAGTTGCGCCGCTTTGGTGTCAGACATCACCACCACAGCGGCCGCGCCGTCGTTCAGTGGGCAGCAGTTGCCAGCAGTGACAGTGCCGTCAGGGCGAAACACAGGCTGCAGCTGCGAAACGCCTTCAAGCGTGACACCTTCACGGATGCCGTCGTCTTGGCGCATCTCAGCGCCATCGGGCAACGGGTATGGGGTTATCTCGCGCTCAAAAAATCCTCGGCTGCGAGCCTCTTCGGCACGGTTCTGGGAAAGCACCCCCCACTCGTCTTGAGCCTGGCGTGACACACCCTTGTGCTGGGCTACGTTCTCGGCGGTCTGACCCATTGCGATGTAGATGTCGGGCAGTCCCTGTGGGGGAGCCCACGCCTCAGAGCCTTCACCGGCCCGGCGGCCGGTTCTGTTTTCAGCGTCAGTGAACTGGGTGTTGTGAGGCCCGCTGTCAGCCGCGCCGTGTGCATAGCGAGAGACGGTTTCGACCCCTCCGGCGACGAAGCAGTCGCCTTCACCAGATTTGATGGCGTGTGATGCCATGCGAATCGTCTGCAGAGATGACGAGCAGTATCGATTGACCGTCACCCCTGGAGCGTTAACGCCAGCAAGCACCGAAGCAACCCGGGCGATGTTGTAGCCGCCTTCGCCGCCTGGCTGCCCAATACCCCAGATCACGTCCTCAATGTCGCTGTGTTGGAGTCCTTCAACCTTTGACAGCACGTCGTTGAGAATGAAGGCCGACATGTCGTCGGGGCGCGCCTCAGTCATTGATCCTTTGACAGCCCTGCCTATAGGGGTGCGAGAGGCAGCGACGATTACGGCTTCAGGCATTCTTTAGCTCCTTTGTTTTGGATGCAACACCTTGTTGCTCAACACATTAATGCTCAGCACCGTAATGCTAATGCAGGGCTCACAAACGGGTCCCCCCAGTCCCTTCAGTGTCGGTGACGCGTTTACGCTGTTAACCCAATGCACTAGCCCCAGAGTCCCGCTATCGGTACAGCCTCTATGCCGGTGTCAAGTCGGTAACGGTGTGGCCCGGTGTGGAATACCACACCGCCCGCGAACTTCTCTGGTGCCAGTGTGTCTCTGAGCCAAGCTATGTGTCGGGCATCTCTGCGAGATGGAGCGCTTGACGACTTGACCTCAAAGGCGGCGACCCGCTGCCCGAATTCCACTACTAGGTCAATCTCTCGTTCGCCTCCTTGAGTGCGCAGGTGGAAAATCTCAATGCGCCCGGCTGAAGCCTCCATCTCGGTGCGGAGTTGCGCCGCGACGAAGGTGTCCAGAATCCGGCCTCTAGCAAACCCGTCTAGTTTCAGCACTTGACGGTCTGCGCCCATCAACCAAGCTGCTAGGCCAGCGTCTGTTAGATAGCGCTTCGGCATTGACGTAAGCCGCTTGAGTCGACGCATATGCCAAGCGGGCACATCATCCACCAAGCGCAGCACGCGAAGTGTCTCCAGATAGCTGAGCACTGTACGCCGATCTAGCCGTGCATCCCGAGCCAGCGAAGCGTCTGAAACGACGGCGGCTGTATGCAGAGCGCACGCGATCAGGCAGCGACGCATAGCTTCGGGACTGGGTTTGCGTCCATCACCTCGGGACAACTCTCCAAGGTCGCGGCTAACAGCAACGTCTGTGTAGTTGCGCATCCAGTCATCACGAGCCCCCGCAGCCGACGCTGCCAAAGCACCTGGGAACCCGCCGTCTAGCGCAATGTCAATGTATCCGAGCACGTCGGGAGGATCAGACGGGACCGAGAAGCGGTCATCAGTGTCCCAGCGGTCAAAAAGCGCTGGCGCTGAAGCATCACCGAAGCGCTCACGCCCTGTCAAAGGCCAAAGTCGTGTGCTGAGCACTCTTCCAGTTAGAGGCCATTGGCTGGTGTGCAGATCGTTGCGTGCTGACCCGGTCACGATGTAGCGGCCTGGAGGGTTAAGAGATTCATCCACAGACCGCTTTAAAGCTCCGAGCACATCGGGCGCATACTGCCACTCATCAATCAGCAGCGGGAAAGGCCCTTCACGAATGGCAGCGTCGGGATCATCAAGAACCAAACCGAGTTCCGCATCACGATCTAGTCGAATTATTGTGCGTTCGTGACGCAGTGCTGTTGTGGTCTTTCCCACCGCGCGCGGGCCCGTAATGAACTCGGCTGGCCAGCTTCTCAAATGTTGCGCCAGCGTAGTGTCAGCGATCCGTGTTGTATAGCTGTCGATAAAGCTAATCTAGACGAAAAAAGATAGTTTATGCACAGATTATCGGGCAGTTAATGCACGGATTATCGTGCAGTTGATGTGCAATTTATCGGCTCATTGCACAGACGCATCCCTCTAGCCACAGCCCTGCCACAGACTGCACCCAGCAGGTACAACGATGCCTGTTTAGGAGTTAAAGACTTCTGTGAGGTTGCAGCTGAAGCCCTCTAGCACGTCGCCGCCGTCGAGAGTGTCTTTGACTGTTGTGACGTTCATGGGACGGCCAGCACGGTAGACATCAATGCTTCGATTGTCGGGATGCACTGTCCACACGAGGCTCACCCCGTGACTGAGCCACATTGCTGCTCGGTCGGCGACATAGCGGTGACTGTCCGACGGTGACCGGATCTCCACCACAAGCCCCGGCACCACCTCGGCGTATCCAGGTATGTCGGCATCAAGAGGCATGGCTTCGGCTGAGAAGAAGGCGATGTCAGGCTCGCGAACTGTGTCAGGGTCGCGTTCGAGCCACACACCCGCATCTGATGCCACCAGCGTTCCGAGTTTGCGCGGTTTGACAAAGTTGAACAGTTTGGCACCGAGCCGCACCACGATCTTGCCGTGTCGAATTCCAGGACTCATGGTCTCGTGCAGCACCCCTCGAACAAGTTCACCCCGCACGCCTTGGCTGTCGAGGCGAAGCAGATCGTCAGCAGTAAGCAAATTCGGCTCAGTCGCCGAAGACACCTTGCTTCTTTCGGTTACTGTCATATCAAGACGCGCCTTTCATTGCAACCTGCACAAAGCTTAGCCGATTCTGTCGCCACCGCGCGCAGCGTATGTGTGTGTATGGGGATCTGGCGCGTGGTCTGAATAATGATCCTCAGTCTTGGAGGTCGCCGGGTGCCAGCCAATCTTCGGGATGGATCACAACGTTCATCTCAGCGCCAGTTCTGGTAATGGCTTCACTTGTTGGTTCGCGTGAGGCTGTTGGCGAGTGTGAGGATTGGGCTCCAACAGGCAGCGCGCTTTTGGATTGCATACAGCCGGATTGTTGCGGTTGTATACAGCCGCTAGATTGAGAGCGATGCTTGATGCTGTTGATGGGGCTGCTGCACCGACAGGTTCCACAGCCTGGATGGACTTTGGTCGTTGCATTGGAGAGAGCAGCTTATTCTTTGCGCCGTTCGCGGAGCGCCCTGAGGCCAGAGTTCGTCGTGAAGCTAGAGCACGGTCGCTGTGTGCAGAATGTGAAGTGCTGAAAGCGTGCCGCGAATACGCCCGTCGCAATCGTGAACTGGGTTTTTGGGGCGGCGAAAGCGAATCCGAACGCGCTATCGCCGGATTTGCGCCCACCACTCCGATCGTCGGACGCAAACGGGTGGCTGAGGATCGGGCGCGTGATGCCATGCGTCGTTCCCGCTAGCGCCGATCCTGTAGCGCTATCTCAAATCAGTCGCCCGCATCCTCAAAGCCAGGCCAACTCTTGGCTGCGTAGCTAGCGCGGCTAGCGTCATTGCTGATGCATCCTGGACTTCACGCCGCTGCCAATCCCGATAAGCCCGCTTTTATCATGGCTGGATCCGGCGAGACGATCAGCTACGCCCAACTCGAAGCTGAAGCCAACCAGGTGTCTCGTCTGCTGCGCGATGCAGGGCTGTCACCCGGCGATCACATTGCCTGGTGCTTGGAGAACCATCGCAACTTTCTGCCGCTGGTATGGGGAGCCCATTACGCCGGGGTGATCTATACGCCTATGAGCAGCCGCCTCACCAGCGACGAGATTGCCTACATCATCGAAAACAGCGGTGCTCGGGCTTTCATCACTTCGCAGCACAACGCTGCTCAAGCCGCTGAACTGCTTGACCGCATAAGCGGTGTCGAGCTTCGGCTGATGATGGATGAACCAATCGACGGCTACGACAGCTACGAGCAGGCACTAGCCGCGGCATCTTGTGAGCCGTTAGCGAGCCGTGTGGCTGGCTGCGACATGCTCTACAGCTCGGGAACCACCGGGCGACCTAAAGGCGTGCTTACCGCCCATGAGGCTGTAGAAGTTGAACAGGAGCGGTCGCCTTTAGCTGAGGTGTGTGCGCTGCTGCTGGGAATGTCTGAAGAGTCGGTTTATCTGACACCGGCACCGTTGTATCACGCTGCACCGCTTCGTTTCACTAAGGCAATCCATTCACTCGGTGCGACCTCAGTCGTGATGGAGCGTTTCGATGCTGAGCAGTTCCTAGCCACTATTGAGCGCTACAAGGTGACTCACACTCAGGTGGTTCCCACCATGTTCGTGCGCCTGTTGAAGCTGTCGACACAGCAGCGTCAGCGTTACGACCTGTCGTCTCTGGTCAGCGTGCTGCATGCTGCTGCGCCCTGCCCTGTGCAAGCCAAACACCGCATGATCGAATGGCTCGGTCCGATTATCAGCGAGTATTACGCAGGCACTGAAGGCAACGGCCTCACCTTCTGCAACAGCGAAGAGTGGCTGACACATGAAGGCACCGTCGGTAAACCACTCGTTGGCGCGGTTCACATTGTTGATGAAGCCACCGGCAAAGAAGTGCCTGTCGGCACAGAAGGTGCTGTCTACTTCTCTGACGGCGGCGACTTCGAATACCACCTCGACGAAGAAAAAACTCGTGATTCACGGCTTGCTAACGGCTGGTCAACCATTGGCGACATAGGGCGAGTGGACGATGACGGTTTTCTGTATCTGACCGACCGCAAGGCCTACACGATTATCTGCGGCGGGGTGAATGTCTATCCCCAAGAAGCCGAGAACCTGCTGGCCATGCATCCGGCGGTACTAGACGTGGCAGTTATTGGTGTGCCCGACGACGATCTCGGTGAAGTCCCCAAAGCTGTGGTGCAACCCGTTGAGATGCCAGGCGACGACGCAGCCGCCACTGCGCTGCAACGCGAACTGATTGACTATTGCAGCGCCAGCCTGGCTGCTGTGAAGTGCCCACGCAGCGTGGACTTCCGCAGCGAATTACCGCGACACGACACCGGCAAGCTCTACAAGCGTCTACTGCGTGACGAATACTGGCAAAACCAAGATCGCCGCATCTAGCTACTGGTTTGCGTGAGGTTGCGGTCGCGTCTTGTGTAGGTCATGCTTTTGGCTATGTATTCTTGCTCACCGCAAATCCTGATCGAAGCTACCGAAGCTTGCTACAGCGAAACGCTCGACTTATGCACGCAACTTTCTGATGATGAATGGAGTCGGCAGTCGCTTTGCCCAAAGTGGACGGTGCGTCAAGCCGTCGGCCATGCCGTTGGCGTTGAGGACGCAGTGCTGGGTTGGGAGATCAACACCGAGAACATGCCCCCGTTCGCGAAGATGCAGGCATTGACAGACGCTTCAACTGAAATGTCCGCACAGGATTTCACTGCTCGTGCGACTCAGATCTTTGATGCCCGCAAAGCCGAACTACACGCCATGAGCGAGGCTGACCTAGCGCAGCCTTCCTGGACACCAGTGGGTGTGCAGGACTACGCAGGCTTTCTGGCTATTCGCCTTTTTGATCTGTGGGTGCATGTGCGCGACTGCACCATCCCGCTGGGCAGGACCAGCAATGACGCTGGCCCCGCAGCGGAGATCGCCATGAATCAGGTGGAAGGCTCAATCGGCTACATCATCGGCAAGAAGGTGGGTCTGCCTAACGGTATGAGCCTCAGAGCAGATCTGACTGGGCCGGTTGAGCGCCAGATAGCTGTGGTGGTGGACGGTCGAGCTAAGGCAGTTGATCCGGCTTCGCTGCCGAACCCCGATGTGGTGCTGAGCGCTGACTCTTTGACTTTCATCATGTTGGCCTGCGGTCGCATCGATCCTCAATCCAAGATCAACGACGGATCCATTTCGTGGAGCGGGGATGCTCATTGGGGCGAGCAAGCGGCGCGCAACCTGCGCTTCACGATGTGATGAACAGCGAGCCGTCTCGACGCAGCGTTGGCGACGACTGGCTTGCTGAAGCTAAGCGGACACTGCGAGGACGAGATCCGGCGGATCTGATCATTCGCACCCGCGACGACATTGAGATCCAGCCGCTTTATACACAAGCCGTTGATAGGCCTGCAGCACTATCAGAACCGCTGCCGCCAACGCCGCCAACGCCAGAAACTCCAGCCACGGCGACAACAGCAGCAACGGCAGGCTCATCCGCAGGCAATATGCCTCGCTGGGACATACGCCAGCTTCACATCGTGTCGTCTGCCACTGACAACAGAGACGCAGAACATGCGATTGCAGAAGACCTTGCCAATGGTGTCACTTCGCTAGAACTGCAAATCGCTGCCGACCTTGACTCTGGTGCTCTCACGACGCTGCTTGCCACACTGCTCACAGGCATCAATACCGCTGTGACACCTCTGGCTCTGGCACCCCACTTCAGTATCACCACCGCAGAGTCGCTGTTGGCGGCTGTCAATCACAACGGTGCATCGCTTGCGCCTGACAGCATTCTCGGGCTTGACCCGCTAGGGGAGGCGGCCAGCAGCAGACAACAAGACGACCTGCAAAGCAGCCTGCAAAGAGCGGCTGCTTGGGCGGTGCAGCAGCTAAAGCAAGACGAAACCGGGGCATCGCCGCGATATTTCGTGGTGGACGCAGTCCGTTACAGCAATGCTGGGGCTAGCGAAGCGCAGGTTTTGGGATGGGCGACAGCAACAGGGATCACATACCTGCGTGCTTTGGTGGATCAAGGAGCCACTATTGAGCAGGCAGCTGCGATGATTGGGTTCAGGTTCGCAGCCACAGCCGATCAGTTCATGACCATCGCCACTTTGCGTGCGGCGAAGGTGTTATGGCACAGAGTCGTTACAGCCAGCGGGGGTTCCGTCGAGTCATCTCGGCAATATCAGCACGCAGTCACAGCGGCTCACATTTATAGCCGTTGGGATCGTTGGGTGAACCTGCTGCGAAGCTCAAGCGCGGCTCTGGCTGCGGCTCTGGCCGGGGCGGACGCAATCACAGTTCTGCCCTTTGACCATGCTTGCGCATCACTCACCCCCGAAGCAGCTTTGGGTCGCCGGTTGGCTCGCAACACTCAGCTGCTGATGCTGGAAGAATCGCATCTTGGGTGGACATCGGACCCAGCCGGGGGATCGTTTTACGTCGAGTCGCTCACCGAACAACTAGCACGCCAAGGATGGCGGGTGCTGCAAGACGTTGAATCCTCCGCTGGTATTGAAGCCGCTGTAGCCAGCGGCGAGTTGGCGAACTCAGCAAAGCAAAGCTGGCTGTCACGATTGGAGTCTCTGCGTAACCGCAGTGAACGACTCACCGGGGTCAGCGACTTCGTGTCGCTGGACGAACCCACTGCATCGGATTGCGCTGCTAACACAAGCCAAGACACAAACCACGAAAGTGGACATAACACAAGCCAAGACAGCGGACATGACAGCGCTGGGGCGTTGCCGTTGAGGCGTTTGGCGGAACCATTCGAAGAGTTGCGTGATGCCGCCCACCGCTACCAACTAGAGCATCACGCGCGGCTCACAGTGCAGATTGTTGCGTTGGGGCCAGCAGCGCAGAACTCGACACGCTGCGCTTGGGCTCAGAACCTTCTGGCCGCCGCAGGCATAGAGCCTCGCATTACCGACAGTTTCGACTCACCCGTCGCGGCGGCAGCCGACTTCGCTGAGTCGGGCCTGCGAGCTGCGGTGATTGTCGGCAGCGACAACATCTACCAGTTGCGAGCAGCAGCCACTATCGCTGCGCTTAAAGACTCAGGAGCGGGTTTTGTGGCGCTTGTCTGTGACCCTGAAACCACAGAGGAGCTGCTCACAGAAGTTGCACAAGCCGGAGAGTTTGAGATCTGGCGCGAAGGCATTGACACCATTGCAGTGCTTGAGCGACTCCACCGCAGTCTGGGAGTCATGTAGCCGGTGGAGGACTTGCAGCAAAGAGCCCAACGCATTGCTGCCAAGCGCGCCTCAATGCGCGTCTATCGGACGGTTCGTCGCATCATCATCATGGTGTTGTATACCTATTTTCGGGTGCAGCGCCGAGGTCTTGAGCATCTTGATGTCACCGGGCCGGTGATCGTGGCATCAATACACAGATCCAACCTTGACACGCCGATGCTTGCTGGCATGACTCAACGCCGGTTGCGAACCTTGTCCAAAGAGTCGCTGTTCGCCAACCGCTATTTCGGGACGTTTCTGGCTTCGCTGGGAGCGTTCCCCGTGCGTCGCGGCACCGCCGATCGAGAAGCCATGCGTGAAGCAGTCAAGATGCTTGAAGCTGGTGAACAGCTGGTGGTGTTTCCTGAAGGTGCCCGCCAAAGCGGTCCCGAAGTCGGAGAGGTGTTTGACGGGGTGAGTTATCTGGCTTCACGCACGGGGGCGCCTGTCGTGGCGGTCGGGATCGCGGGAACCGAACAGGCGATGCCTCCCGGCGTGCGTCTGCCTCGGCCGGTTCGAGTGGCAGTAGTTGCTGCTGAGCCGCTCCATCCGTCGAGTAAGCGGATGACTCGCCCTCAAATGAGCCAGTTCTCCGAACAGGTGCGCCTGCGGCTGCAAAGCGTGTTCGATCAAGCTCAGGCACTAACTGCAAGGCCAGGCGAATAGGTAGCCCCGCTGAGTTGATGAGTTGATGCGTTGATGCGGGGCCACCAGTGTCTGGCAGGTCACCGCTAGCCTCAACGCCGTGGCCACCAAGATCACTCTGGGACCAAACGGTCAGCTGAATGTCCCTGATGAGCCGATTATTCCTTTCGTGGAAGGCGACGGGATAGGCATCGACATTTGGCCTGCCGCTAAGTCTGTTCTTGACGCAGCAGCAGCCAAACACGGGCGACGCATTGCCTGGCTAGAGGTGCTGGCCGGAGAGAAGGCCTACAACGAGACCGGCGACTGGCTACCCGCCGACACCATCACCACTTTCAACGATCATCTCATCGGAATCAAAGGCCCGTTGACCACCCCGGTGGGTGGCGGTTTCCGCAGCCTCAATGTGGCTATCCGCCAGATCATGGATCTGTATGTGTGTCTGCGTCCAGTGCGCTGGTTCAAGGGTGTGCCTTCGCCGGTGCGCGCCCCTCACCTAGTGGACATGGTGATCTTCAGAGAGAACACCGAGGACATTTACGCAGGTCTGGAGGTTGCTTCGGGTTCACCCGAAGCAACACGGCTGATTGAACTGCTGCATGACAGTTTCGGTTGGGAGATCCGTGCCGATGCCGGTATTGGGATCAAGCCCGTCTCTAAGTTCGGGTCGCAGCGACTACAACGCGCCGCTTTGAATTACGCCGTCCAACATGGACGCAAGCGGGTGCATTTTGTGCATAAAGGCAACATCATGAAGTTCACCGAGGGAGCGTTCCGCAACTGGGGCTACGAACTCGTCAAAGAAGAATTCAGTGATGTGGCGTTGTCTTGGGAGGACTGTGGCGGCGATGCTGGCGACAAGATCTTGGTGCAAGACACCATCGCTGACATCGCCTTGCAGCAAGTGCTGACACGCCCAGCCGATTTTGATGTGATCGCCACCATGAACCTCAACGGCGACTACATCTCTGATGCCTTAGCGGCTCAGGTGGGAGGCATCGGCATCGCGCCGGGTGCCAACATCAACTATGTCACCGGTCACGGCGTGTTCGAAGCTACGCATGGCACTGCGCCACGCTACGCCGGCCAAGACAAGGTCAATCCGTCGTCGGTGCTGTTGTCGGGTGCGCTTATGTTTGAGCATCTCGGGTGGCAGCAAGCAGCCGACGACATCATGGCTGCGATTGAGGCAACCATCTCTGAGGGGATAGTCACCTACGACTTCGCTCGTCTCAGCAAAAACGTTACAGAGGTGAAATGTTCAGAGTTCGCCTCAGCCATCATCGACCGCCTCTGAACACTCGCATAAGCCTCTGACACTCTTGAGAGACTCGCAGCGGTTAAGCGACTCTCGCAGCGGTATCGCCCGTCGTGGCTGCCGACTGATAATGCGATCAGTGCGGGCTCATCCGCTGCAACACCTTTTAGCGATGATCGGCGCTCTCGGTTTTGTGGGTGCCACAGTGGCGATCGCATGGGTTTTAGGTTGGATCACAGACAATGTGATCCTTAAACCTCCGGCTGAGCGTGAATCTTCGATGCTGGCTGCTGTGTGGGTGATCGTGATTTCGCTGGTTAGTGGAGTGTCGGTGCTGGCTCGGCGTTGGTTTCTGTCAATGGCTGAACTGCGCACCCAGCGCGACTGGCGCCGTGCGCTGCTGCATCGCTACCTAGACGTGCCCATGGACTTTTATCGTCGCCGTGATCCAGGTGAATTGCTCGCTCATGTTGATTCGGATGTGAACACAGCCACCATGGTGCTCAAGCCGCTGGCCTTCGCAGTGAGTGTGGTGGTGCTGGTGATAGTGACGATGGTGGCCCTGTTTGTGGCGCATCCTTTGCTGGCATTAATTGCAGCGGTGGTTTTTCCAGCTTTGGCGCTGATCAGCCGGATCTACACCCGCAAAGTGGAAAGACCTTCCGCGGAGGTGCAACGCCGCGTCGGCGAAGTCTCCGAAGTTGCACATGAGAGCTTCGACGGAGCGGTTGTAGTTAAGACGCTGGGCCGTGAAGGAGTCGAAGTGCAGCGGATGCGAGACGCCTCGCAGCGGCTGCTTGTTGAGCGCATCCGTGTAGGAAGGATGCGGGCCAGTTTCGAGCCAGCTATTGACGCATTGCCTACCGTGGGAGCGATTTTGCTGCTGCTGGTGGGTGCCTGGCTGGTGGGAAGAGGCCAAGCAACGCCAGGTGATCTGGTGCTGGCGGCGACACTTTTCTCGCTTTTGGCTGTGCCGCTGTTCATTGTGGGATTTTTCTTGGAGGAACTGCCTCGTTCGGTGGTGTCGCTGGATCGCGTGGACAGGGTTCTTGATGAGCCTATTGCTGCCACGCCGATCGCTTCGCAGCGGCTGCCAGCATCCGGTCCGCTTGATCTGGAGATCAAAGATCTTGTGGTGGGTTACGGCGCTCGTCGAGTGCTTGACGGCTTGAGTTTGCGGGTGCGTGCTGGTGAGCGGGTTGCTTTGGTGGGTGCCACCGGTTCGGGCAAGTCAACGCTGCTTGAAACGGTAATGGGGTTAAACGTTGCGTCGCATGGTTCGATCCGTTTGTCGGGTGTCGAGCTGCACAAAGTCAACCCTGCCGAGCTTCAACAAGCGGTTGCTTTGGTGTTTCAGGAAGCATTCCTGTTTGCTGATTCGGTTGCTACCAACGTTGATCTGCATTCGGCGAGTGAACCGCAAACCGCGGCAGCGGCACTCAACACTGCTGTAGCGAGTGAGTTTGTGGCGCAACTGCCTGACGGTGAACTCACCGTTGTTGGCGAGCGTGGTGTCACACTTTCGGGCGGTCAAAGGCAGCGTGTAGCGCTGGCTCGTGCTCTGGTGAGAGCCCCGCGCCTGCTGTTGCTTGATGATGCCACCAGCGCTGTTGATCCAGTGGTGGAAGCCAAGATCCTCTCTGGGATTCGCGCAGCGTTTGATACCACGATGCTGATGGTGGCGCATCGGATATCGGTGATTGAGCTTGCTGATCGGGTGGCTTACCTGGCTGGAGGCAGGATCGTCGCCACCGGCTCACACACCGAGCTGCTAAAGCGTGACGACTACCGGTCGCTCATCACCGCCTACGAGCAAGCTGCCGTTTCGTGAGCATCGAGTCAACCATCGCAGAAGGCCGTGCCAACGACCGGATCAAAGCACTCCAAGTGTTGCGCCGAGGTATCGCTATGAGCCAACAGCTACGCCGAGGTTTGCCGGTGATTGCTGCGGTGGGTTTGTTCGCTGCGGTGGGACGGCTGATCGTGCCGGTGCTGGTGCAGCTCGTGTTGGATCACGGAGTGCTCGGCGACGACGGCTACCGACCGGGCGTGGTGTGGACGCTGTCGCTGCTTGCGCTTGCACTAGTGCTGATCGTGGCCACAGCGAGCCGGCTTGCTTTGATCAGATTGTTGACTCTGGCCGAGTCGGTGATGCTTGATTTGCGGGTCAGAGCCTTCGAGCACATTCACCGTTTGAGCCTCGCCGATCACAGCGAATCGCGGCGCGGTGTGCTGGTAGCTCGAGTGACCAGCGACATCGAAGCCATGGCCGTATTCATGCAGTGGGGTGCTATGTCGTGGACCATCAACCCGGTGCTGATCGTAGGCACGCTGACAGTGATGCTCTTTTACAGCTGGCAGCTCACTTTGCTGGTGCTGATACTGCATGTGCTGCTGGTGCCGTTTCTGCGTTGGATTCAGCAGCGCCAGATCGCTGCTCATAGCCTGGTTCGAGACCGTGTCGCCGAAACTCTGGGGCACGCCAGCGAAGCGGTGTCAGGCGTTGCGGTAATAAGGGCATACGGCTACGCCGCAACGGTTCGCAAGCGCCTTGATCGTGCCGTCGATAACCAGTATCGGTCGCAGCTTTCAGCCTTCAAATGGTGGGCGGTGATGCTGCCGGTTGTGGATCTAGTGTCAGCTGTGGCGTTGGCTGCCTCGGTTGTTGTGGGCGTGACTTGGGGTGAAGAGTTCGGCATCGGCGCGGGCAGTTTGGTGGCGTTCGTGTTTTTGGTGCGACTGTTGATCAGGCCGATCTCAGAACTTGGCGAAGTGTTCGATACCACCCAGTCGGCACTCGCGGCATGGTGGAAGGTGCTTGGAGTGCTGGACACGCCTATTGAGGTTGTTGAACCTTCAACCGAAACTGCGGTGGAGCTGCCACCGGGCCCGCTCAGCATTGAAGCGCGTGCAGTGGATTTCGCCTACCGGGCACCGACGCTGGTGTTGCGGGGAGTTGACGTGTCAATACCGTCCGGCGCCAAGGTGGCGGTGGTTGGCGAAACCGGTTCAGGCAAAACCACCTTCGCTCGCTTGTTGGCACGGCTAGCCGATCCAACAGCTGGCGAGATACTGATCGGCGGTTTGAACCTCCGAGGCGTGGCACCGCAATCTCGGCGTCGCAGCATCCGGCTGGTTCCTCAGGACGGGTTCTTGTTCGCTGCGACGATTGAGGACAACATTCGTTTCGGTCGCCCTGGTGCCACAGCCGCCGACGCTCAAGCCGCTATTGATGAACTGGGCCTGCGCGACTGGCTGGAGAACCTTCCCGCAGGGATCAACACTGCGGTAGGGCAGCGAGGCGGACGACTTTCGGTGGGTGAACGCCAGCTGGTGGCTCTGGCACGAGCTCAGGTAGCGGATCCAGGTCTGTTGATTCTTGATGAGGCGACCTCTGCTGTGGATCCCGAAACCGAAGAAGCGCTCGCCGCTGCCGTAGCTCGTCTTGCTCAGGGTCGCACTGTCTTGTCGGTCGCTCATCGTTTGAGCACCGCCGAGCGTGCAGATCTGGTGTTGGTCTTTGATGACGGTCAGATCACCGAACAAGGCACGCATCAGCAACTGCTTTCCGCTGGCGGCGGGTATGCCGAACTGCATCACAGATGGGTGAGCAACACTCGCCTCACAGGTCCGGTGGTACGGTGAACCGCATGAATGATCCCATCCGAGTCACCGTCACCGGCGCTGCTGGACAGATCGGCTACGCCTTGTTGTTTCGCATCGCTTCAGGATCGATGCTGGGGCCTCAACAGCCCGTAATTCTGCAATTGCTGGAAATCCCTGGCGCAATGGATGCTTTGCGGGGTGTGGCAATGGAGCTTGATGACTGCGCTTTCGAGTTGCTGTCAGATGTGGTGCTCACCGACGACCCAGATGAGGCTTTCGATGCCACGCAGATGGCACTTTTGGTCGGGTCACGTCCCCGGACCAAAGGCATGGAACGCAAAGATCTGCTGGAAGCCAACGGTGCCATTTTCACCGTGCAGGGCCGAGCTATAGCCGCTCAAGCGGCTACCGATGTGAGAGTGCTGGTGGTGGGCAACCCGGCCAACACCAACTGTCTGATCGCTATGAACAACGCATCGGGAGTTGCGCCTGAGCGTTTCACCGCTATGACCCGCCTAGATCACAACCGTGCTAAGGCTCAACTGGCGGCTCATGCAGAAACGGCGGTCAGTGATGTCAGCCGCATGACGATCTGGGGCAACCATTCCGCTACGCAGTATCCCGATTTGTTCCACTGCCAAGTAAACGGGCGTAATACAGCCGAGTTGGTGCATGACCGCGTCTGGTTAGAGAGAGACTTCATTCCGACTGTTCAGCAGCGTGGCGCGGCCATTATCGAAGCTCGAGGGGCTTCGTCGGCTGCATCGGCAGCAAGTGCAGCCGTTGATCACATGCGTGACTGGACGTCAGGCACCCGCAATAGTGATTGGGTGTCGATGGCGGTGCCGTCTGATGGTAGCTACGGCGTGCCCGAAGGGTTGATCTCGTCGTTTCCGGTGAGATGCTCCGACGGTGCCTATGAGATTGTCTCTGATCTTGAGATTGATGACTTTTCAAGGGAGCGTATTGATGCTTCGGTGGCTGAGTTGATCAACGAGCGCGACACGGTCGCTGCGCTAGGTTTGATCTAGCGCCGCCGTTTTGGAACGCGATCCGATTTCTTATGCCCTACGACAAGGTCGCTGAAATGGGCTGGATCTAGAGCTAATTGCAGCGCTATGCCGGAACTGCCTGAGATCGTCGCCCATGCTGAGCGGCTCTCGGCAGCTTTCTCGGGTGTTGCGTTGGAGCGATTCGAGCCACTTCACCCGGCTGTGCTCAAGACTTTTAACCCTCGGCCAGACGCGGTTGCTGGTGAGACACTCAACAGCGTCGGGCATCGCGGCAAATTTCTGCTGCTGCGATTTGGGTCAAGCAGCGGTGAGATCAGAGCCGCTGTTGATGCGACGGGCACTGGTAACAGCAGTGCGGTAGATCACATCAGGGAGCAAGGGTCGGGTCTGGTTTTTGTGGTTCATTTGATGCAGGCGGGCCGCTTGCGTAGCGACGCTGTGCAAGCGCTCAAACCTCGCAACGGCATGGCTCGCTGGAGGTTCGCAGACTCGTCGGCTTTGCTGCTCACCGAAGCTGGCAAAGAACGCCGTGCCGGGGTGTGGCTCATTGATGGTGAACCCGAGGAGTGCGAGCCGCTAGCGCGACTTGGGCCCGATGCCGATTCAATCGGCTGTGACGAACTTGCGCTTCGGCTGAGCGCTGCGAGTGAGCGAGTGCACGGCTTTTTGAGGGATCAGTCCCATCTGGCTGGAATCGGCAGGCTGCTCGCCAACGAAATACTGCATTCAGCCAGGATCTCTCCGTTTGCCAACACTTCACGTTTTGACGAGGAGGCGGTTAATCGGCTTCATCAAGCCATCAGCACGTCAATTGAGCGTGGCCTAGCAGCCGAGCGCGAGCTTGAGGACATGGGACGTTCAAAGAACCGTCCTAACGATGTTCATCATCGGGTGGGGCAGCAGTGCCCGAACTGTGAAGACAAGGTTCGCTCTGTTGAATATCGCCGCTATCGGGTTGCCTACTGTCCAACCTGCCAGACAGGCGGAAAGGCGCTTGCCGACAACACCACCAGCCGCTTCTTGAAGTAGCTCCCTCTAAGGTTGGCGCAGGGCTTTGCCGACGGCTTCCAGTGCGTGTCGCGCCTGCAAAAGCAACAGCGGATCGCCGCTCAGGTGCAGACGACCTTCAGCAAAAGCGCGTTGTGCGGATCCGCCTTCAACGGCAATAGCGCGAGCCGTGTCACGATCTGAGGTTAGGGTCACATGAGGTGCTGCTGCTGTCTCGTCTGCTTGAGCCGAACATGCCGAGATGCGACCGTTTTCGATGCTCACATGCCAGCTGAAAAGCGAACCGTCATCGTTCGTCACCCGATACTGCAGAACTAGGTCGTCGCTTTCGCCAACGCTGCACTTTGACAGTGTGACATCAAGCCAGTTGACCCATTCGTCGGTGAATAACTCGGGTCGGAAGCTGGAGACAGTGTCGCTAGTCACAAGCTCAGTCTAGCCATCCGTCGGGTCTGACAGTCCTGCCGCCGCACTAAGCGGCTTTGAGTCCCGCAGCCTTTCTCAGTCGTCGGATTTGGTGGCCGATGCACATTCCCACAACTCAACCATAGGCAAAATCCTGCGAAAATCGCAAGATTTTTGGGACGTAATCGTTAAGATGCACGCAGGGCTTTGCTGGAGGCTGCTAGTTCCCGGTGCTAAGTGTGTCACAACCGGCTAGTACCGTCTGAAGTGTGAGCGAAGCGGGTGGCGGAGACTTGTTCATCGTCGACAACAGTGTTTCGGTCTGGACTGGACTTGAGTATCTAAGCCAGTGGCCCGAAGTTGCCCGATCTTTCGACATTGCCACTGGTTTCTTCGAGATCGGTGCATTACTGGCACTGGAAGGCAAGTGGCAGCAACTTGACGGGATTCGGTTGTTGATGGGCGATGAGATGTCGCTACGCACCCACAACGTATTCAAAGAGGCGTTACGCAAGCGTGTGAACCGTCTCGACGACAGTATGGAACACGAGAAGGTTCTTAATCCGTTCCTAGAGGGTGTGGAGGCGGTGGTGCAGGCCATCTCCGAAGGTCGCATCGAATGTCGCGTCTATCGGCGTGACAAGTTTCATGCCAAGGCGTACATCACTCACTCAAAGTTCGATGTGGTCGGTGCTCAGGCGTTGGTGGGGTCAAGCAACTTCACACGGGCTGGTTTGACCCGCAACGTGGAGTTGAACATCCAAGTGCAAAGCGGCCGTGAAGTGTCTCAGTTGCAGGACTGGTTTGAGACGCACTGGGCTGCAGCTGAAGATGTCACCGAGGATGTGCTACGCACCATCACACGCCACACCGCCGAGTTCACCCCCTTCGATATCTACGCCAAGGCGTTGCACGAACTCTTCCGAGGTCGTGAACTGTCGGCGGGAGAGTGGGACGAATCGCAGTCGTGCATGTTCGGCCAACTTGATCGCTACCAGCAGGAGGCATATTGGTCGTTGATGAAGATTGCGCGCCAGCACGGTGGCGCGTTCTTGTGCGACGGGGTGGGCTTGGGCAAGACGTTCGTGGGTTTGATGCTGATTGAGCGGCTGGTGCTGCATGAAAATAAGCGGGTGGCGTTGTTCGCCCCCAAAGCCGCCCGTGACGGGGTCTGGGAACCGCACCTGCGCCAATGGCTGCCCCACATCGGTGGTGTCGGTGGTGGTGCTGACTTCTCAAGTCTGAGCGTGTTCAGCCATACCGATCTGGGGCGCAGTGGTGACTTTCCCGAGCGGTTCCAGCGCATGACTGATCTGGCCGACGTGGTAATCATTGATGAGGCCCACCATTTCCGCAATCGCGGCAGCCGCGGCGCAACTAACACCGGCACCGCCGACGACGCTGAGGATCGCCGATCCCGTTACTGGCGCATGTATGACCTGCTAGACGGCTCAACGCGACCCAAGACGATTTTTCTGTTGACGGCTACTCCAGTGAATAATCGTCTGGCGGACTTCCGTCATATGTCCGAACTGTTCACGCGAGGCGATGAGGCGTTCTTTGCTCGCAGTTTGGGGGTTAACAACCTCTCGGCTCACTTCAACGTGATGGAGCGCCATCTGCAGGATGCTCTCGACACCGCAGGCGACGCAAACACTGATGCCGCAAGTTCTGGCGCTTCGATGGCTCTTGCCGAGGGAATGACCACTCAAGCTCGTGATGCCTTAGCGGCTGACCCAGTGTTCGGTGCTTTGGTGGTTCAGCGCAGCCGGTCTTATGCCAAGGCCAGCCAGCAGGCGGAACTGGGCGAGTCGGCTTCATTCCCTGCGCGGAAGCCGCCCCGGGTGGCTGAGTATGCGATTAGGTCGTCACAGCGGGATTTGCTTGACATGTTCGAGAAAGCTTTTCGGCGTGAGCAGCCTTTGTTCCAGTTGGCGATGTACTACCCGCTGGCCTACTACACCGGTTCCGAGGATGTGGACTCTTTCGCTGAGAACCGACAGCGACAAGTGGTGAGCCTGATCCGCACTATGTTCCTCAAGCGGTTCGAGAGTTCGGTCTACGCCTTTGAGAAGTCTCTGGATCGGCTGATGCGCAAACAGTTGGCCTTTGTCAAAGCGAACAGCAAGCCTGGGGAACAAAGCGAGCGACTGGATGCCTGGATGCGTCTTCATGCGGACAAGATCGACTATCGCCCAGAGCTTCAACTCGGCTTAGCGCTTGATGGAGATGACGACGACGAAGACGAAGACCAGGAAGACGATGTCATCCCGCCAGAGTTGCTGGAAGCAGCCGCTGTGCTGCCCCGAGACCAATACGATGTGAGCGCCATCTTGGACTCAACCTTTGAGGATCTTGACGAAATCGTTCGCTTCCTTGAGACTATGGGAAGCATCAAGCCCGAACAGGACGACAAGCTACGAAAGCTTGCCCGACTCCTTTCGTCCAAAGCCATAGCCGGACGTAAGGTGCTGGTGTTCACCGAGTTCGCTGACACGGCCCGTTATGTGGAGTCTCATCTGCGTAGCGCCGGAATCGACCGACTGGCTCGTATTGATGGCGGGTCCAAGCTGGACCGGGCCGAGACGATTCGCCGTTTCTCGCCCTACTACAACGGGTCAAGCAGCTCGGATTTAGCCCGAGAAGGCCTCGCCGAGATTCAGGTGCTGGTGTCCACAGACGTGCTCTCGGAGGGGCTCAACCTGCAGGATGCCACCCTGCTGGTCAACTACGACCTGCATTGGAACCCGGTGCGGCTCATGCAGCGCATTGGCCGTGTCGATCGTCGTATGAGCCCTGATGTGGAGCAGCGTCTGAAGGCTGATCATCCCGAGGTGGCAGCGGATCGAGGGACGGTGAGTTTCTGGAACTTCCTGCCTCCCGAAGATCTGGAGCGCATTCTGAAGCTGTATGAGCGGGTCACCGGCAAAGTTCTGATGATCTCGGCGACTCTGGGAATTGAGGGACGCAAGCTTTTGCGACCCGACGATGATTACGACCCTCTGCGCGAGTTCAACTCAACTTATGAAGGTGTCCGCACAGCGATGGAGGATCTGCATTTGGAGTACCAAGCTCTTCTCAGTCGTGATCCTGAGCTGGCTGAGCGTCTCAACGTTTTGCCCGGTTCGGTGTTCTCGGGTCGCCGCAAGCTCGCTAAAGGCACCCGAGGAGTGTTCTTCTGCTATTCGTTGCCAGCACTCGACACTGCAGGAGACTCTTTCACCCTCGAAGCAGGGCAAACTCGCTGGTACCTATACGACCTCGACCGCCAAGCTGTTATCGAGTCGCCCGGTGAGATCGTCGAAAGTATCCGCTCTAATCCCAACACCCCTCGCCGTTGCGAGATGGATCGCGTAACTCTGAAAGATCTGCGAGACAAAGTGCTCCTTTATGTGCGTGACACATATCTCAAAAAGGTCAATGCTCCCATTGATGCCCCCGAACCCAAACTGCACTGCTGGATGGAGTTGAACTGATGTCCCAAACCGTGCCAGCGGACCGTGCCGAGATCCTGCGCGGTATCCGCAGCTTTGCTCAGGTCATTCAATATCTCGTTGATGACCAGGGCTGGCCTATCGACTTGACAGGTCGATTAGTTGACGACGATCTCACAGCAGTCACCTACGACTGGAATTCCGATGATTTGGGTGTCCCTGCTGAGCAGCTCAAGGACTTGAGCCGGTTTCAGCAGATGCGTCCGCTGAACGTAAGTCAGCCTTGGGGTGTGTTCTTCTTGGAGTTTGCAGGAATAAGGCTTCGCTCCACTCCGATCCGACGCCTGCTGCGGGCGCTAGTCACCAAGAAGCGGGCTGCGGGTCAAGGCACTACGAGCCGTCCGAATTGGGCGCTTAAAGATCTGTTATTCATCGTGATTACTGGAACCGGCGACGATGTGGAGTTGCACTTCCTAGCCTTTCAGGGCAGCAATCCGCAGAATGCCGAGTTCCGAGCGCTGTCATGGCGGCCAGCTCATGCGCCAGTGTTTCACTTGCAGCGACTCAGCGATGAACTGCTGCCCCTTCTGGCTTGGCCCGACGACAGCGATTCGTCCCCCGAGGCTTGGCGCAGTTCATGGTGGGAGGCTTTCAAGCTGCCGGTCGGTCAGTCGATCAAAGATTCGGTCCGGCTAGCTGACCGCATGGCCAAGACTGCCCGTGACCTGCGAACCCAGATTCGTGAAGCTCTTGCACATGAGAACGGTTCGGGGCCGTTCTCGGGATTGATGTCAGATATCCGCACTCAGCTCGTTAGTGATGTCAATGCCGACAGCTTCTCTGATATGTGTGCTCAGACACTCGTCTACGGCTTGTTGAGTAGCAGGGTTACTAATCCGATTGATTTTGGATCGTCTCCAATTTTTTCTGGGGTTCCGATTGCTAATCCGTTCCTAGAGGCACTTTTTGAGCAGATACATGATGAAGCGGCTGCGTTAGACCTGCCTGGCAGCGATCTGCCGCAACTTGTCGCTGATCTTCGTGAGACCAACATTGAGGCGGTTCTTGACCAGTTCGGTGCCACTGTCAAGGGGGGCGACCCAGTGATCCACTTCTATGAGGAGTTCCTCAAGAAGTACGACCCCAAAATGCGTGCCGACGCTGGGGCTTTCTACACGCCACAACCTGCAGTTGAGTTCATCGTGCGAGCCGTTGACGATGTGTTGCGTTCAAGGTTTGGTTTGCCGATGGGAATTGCCGATGCATCATCATGGCAAGGGGTCGCTAGTCGTAACGGTTTCACCGTGCCCGATGACGTAGACCCCGACAAGCCGTTCGTGTCGATGGTTGATCCAGCTACCGGAACAGGCACGTTCCTAGTCGAATGGCTACGTAAGGCACGGCAGTCGTTCTTGGATTACAACTCACCTGCTGCTGCGGGGGGGGGGG
>JAPYNU010000059.1 GCA_028283245.1 Candidatus Aldehydirespirator catecholifindens
GGCTTAGGAGAGTGAGAGTAGATGCGAGATTGATGAAGCCGTTAGGGTTTGTGTGGCGCTAATTGTCTCACCCTCGCGCGATCATGTTTGTCATGGAAAATCTCGTGACTATGTCATCGCTTGACTACGGAACAGCGGCTCGCTCGCTGGCTCGGGCTGCCCGTCTTCGTGGCTTGCTTGTGCCAGTCTATGCAAGTCCTCCTGCGCGCTCTGACCTTGACCGCTCGATCCGACGACGTAACGGTTCGCCGGTGGTGTCAATACGTTTGAGGGGACGACCACGCGCTGCGGTGATCGCTGACATGATCGAAGGAATCGTGGTGTCCAACTCCCTTGAGCCCGCTCGCGCAGATCTAGTGCGTTCGGCTCTGTGGCTGGCCATCGACGTATCTCCAAGCGAAGCTGTCGAACCTTCAGTTGGTGCCGTTGAGCCTCCAAGCGGAAACTCTGACGCGCTGGCACCATCACCGACTGCAGAGCCAGAATGTCTTCGAGCGCAGCAAGCAACCGCGGCATAGTCCGCGTTGTCTGCGCTGCTGTGTAAGTGTGGGTGTGACAGCGCTAGCGTGGCAGCACTGCCCGGGTGGCGCAATTGGCAGACGCGACCCGCTTAAAACGGGTTGCCCTTAACGGGTATGTGGGTTCGAGTCCCACCCCGGGCACCAGCCGAATACGCCATATAGCTCTTGATATCACCATATCGCCGTTCCCTCTGCTAACCCGGGCCGCAAGTAGTGCAGTGGACGTTCCAACGCGCGTAGGGCAAACAGAAAACTAGCTGAGTTGATCTCGGCTACCTTCGCAACCTGCTCGCCTTGACAAGAGTTCCAATGTGCGCCGCTTGCTATATGTAAGCAACTAGATTGATAGCAGGTGTCAACTTGCAGGACTAAGGCGGGGATCGTGCAGACCGCAGCAGAATCCTTCCAAATAGAGCTGAATCATCGTGAGAGGGTGCTCATCTCGTAAGATGACCCCACAGACTGGGCCGTCCTCGCAACATTTGGCTTCTACTGCCTAGAAGCATGCGTCGCAGCGGCGGCGTTGCACTTGGGGCGATCTCGTCCCAACACCCACCCCAGGAAGGTGCAAGAAGCCCGACAGTTGACTTCAATGCATAGCTTGCCAGATGTGGGAGATTTGCTAGTTGACCTCAATAACATGCGCAAACATGAGGCTTACGGGGACATTGATCCGCCAGAGAATCTTGATGCGCAAGATGTTGCTGCCAAAATTGACGAATATGTTGAAGCTGTGAGCAGGTTTATCTCGCCATGACACATCAGTTAGCGGCAGAAAAGGAAGCAGGAGCCTCAAGTGTAACGACAAATGGGTCGACTGCACTAGATCGCCGACGGGCAAGACAAAATAGCTAATGACTTGAGCTGGTTCATGTAACCCTCGCAGGATTCATAAGTCGGGCCAGCGACGGGCGCTTAAAAGGCTCGGCTGGTTGGACTTGTCGCCCAGAGCCCATTTACGTCGCCAAGCTCCAGCATCGGGGCCTGTCATCGCGCCTGAGGAACCCGAATGAGCGCGTTTGCGTGCTGAATACCAGTCGGTAGCGGCTTCATCAGCCAGAGCAGCAACCGCGGCTTCGATCCGAGTTGCGAAACGATGAGCTCTTTCGTCGGGTTCTGGAGCTAAGGGCGATCCGAAAGTGACTCTGGCTTGCGACGGTCGCGGCAGTCGGCGACCTTTGCGCAAAATTTCTCCGGTGCCGCTGAGATGAATCGGCACCACTGGTATCTTGCAGCGCAATGCCAGATAAGCGGCACCTCCTCTGAATGGCTGACCCCAGCCGTCAGGGCTGCGACCTCCCTCGGGATAGATCAGCAGACTCCAGCCTTCATCAATGAGGTTGGCTGCCAGATCAGCCGAACGGCGACCCACTTTGGCGCGTTCAATAGGTATTGCGCCGATCAGCAGCGCCGACATGGTGCTTACCGCTCGAGTAGCGAAGAAATAGTCAGCAGCCGCCCCCACCACAACCTTGTGACGCCACGGCTCAGGCAAAGATGTCAGCAGCAGTGGCGTGTCTAGGTGGCTGTGATGGTTGGAGGCGAAGATCACAGCACCTTCAACATCAGCTAACCGGTCGCTACCGAGACGGCGAGGGGAAGCTAGAAGCTGCACCATGAGACGCATCGGGCCTTCGACGAAACCAGCTCGCAGCATCCTTGCTGACCAACAACGCGACCAGTTAGTGTCGAAATCAACGCCGGTGCGTTGAGGCTCTGGCAGCGGTGCCACGCCACTGGGCAATGTCGGTGCCCGCAACGGGAACGAACGCGCCCTCAAAGCTCGCACTGGTGAAGGCAGCCGACCGCGTAGCTGCTTCAAGCCGAGATCATCGGTAACACCCATTGTGAGTCACTCCAAGTCTAAGTTTGAGTCAAACATCGGGCGTTACTCAACGTCAGCCATAAGGATCGGCGGGTTATGTATATGAGTGATCGTCGGTGCTGGCCCCACCACGTCACTCGCCATCTCTAGAGCATCTGACAGAGTCGAGGCGGGCTGGAAGCCCATGCGACGCACCGCTGCCGGGTCACCGCCGACGACGATTACCCGTCCCAGATACTGCAAGGCATGCGCTCCCCAATACCACATATAGAAGGGATGCACACCGTGATAGGCGTAACTGTTGCGATAAAGATGTATGTACCACTCTTCTTCAGCGAACTGAGCCTCATATTTGGCTTCTAGTTCTGCTGGGTCGGTGGTGTCGGCCAGCACCTGCTCAAAGAAATCGATGTAGCTGGGATGATGAACCGGATGGAACTCGCGTCGTGTCGGATGGCTCATAATAACCACACCCCCAGCACGCACTAGAGGCTTGCCGCGATAAAGGTTGAAAAAGTAACCCAAACCGAGACACATCACCAAGATCGGGTTCATAACCGAGTTGACGTTGTATGGGCAAATGTAAGGCAAGCCCATGGTGAGAACATCGGTTTGTCCTTGCACCGCCACTAGATGCTGTGCAAGCACATTGGCAGTGGTGCTTTCATGCACCGGCTCTACCGCTCCAGCTTGCACGGAAGTCATCTCATAGGGTGCCAGCCAGCGGTTAAAGACACTGCGACGTGCTGAGGCTGGCATAGCTTTTAGCCCGGTCTGCATAGCCAGGTATGTGCCTCGGTCGCGGGCGCTCCATTCCCATTCGCGCTTTTGCAGCACAGACATCGCACCGTCGTAGCCGAAAGTGTTGTTGTTGACGGTGGTTTCGATCTGGAAAATACGCGGGCCGCTGGCTTTGATTATCTCACCTTGACGCCAGTTGGAGTTATGCAACTCCGAGTTGGGCCGGTCCATAAAAGAGCGAGAGTTTTGCATAGTGTGAACATTGTGATGATGACGCAGCGACCGGTAATCGGCTAAGCCTGTGGCAGTCGATTTCCAGCCGCCGTCCATGGACACTAAGTTGATGTTCACATAAACCAGCAGGTCGCTTTCAGCAGCGCGGCGGTTCATGGTTACCAACTCGTCGTGTTTGGTGCAACCAAGTTCAACCATGCCGTCGGGATCTTCAGCATCGTGGTTGTAGAGAGCTCCTTGCGGAGCGAAAGCATCAAAGATCCGGTCACCTAAAGCGTGGCGTAGTTCGTCGTCGGTCATGCGACGATGCAACGCCAAAGCAGCGATGAGATGCACATCGTCCACTCCTGCGGCGGCGGCCATGTCAAGTACTTCTTCGATAACCCGCTGGCGGATGTCGGGTCGGCGCATTGGTGGCAACGGCAGCGACACATCATCGAAGGCGATTGTTAGCTTCATGCCTGGCCGCAGCAGCGCTGGCAGCGGATCAGAGTCAAGCGGGTTCAGCAACGCTTCACGGATTGATGCCGCTGGGTCACGCAGGCCAGCCAGAGGTTCAGCAGGGTAGATAATGCGGCTGCGTCCAGCGGGTAGCCGTTCCAAACGGAAGCCTTCGCCGTGATGGAACAAGATCGGTGGCGTGGCACGATCCACGTCAAGCACCAGCCCTGGACGCGGCGCTTTGCGGCGTTCGGCAGCCATCAGCGGCTCACGCCTGCGAGTCGGCGCACACCACTGCGGTTGCGCGGTGCCAGCGGCAGCAGCTTGGACGGCGCTCCAGTGCTGGTAGACCAATGCTCAATCAGCCAGCCACGGCGCCGTGCCAAAGTCGCCAGCTTGGTTTCGGGGTTCACAGCCACCGGAAAGCCCACAGCTTCCAGCATCGGCAGATCCGATGTGCTGTCAGCGTAAGCCACCGACTCTCGTAGGTCCAGATCATGCTGCTGAGCAAAATCCACAAGAATCTGATAGCGCGCTTCGCCTGTGGGAGGCACTTGCGTAAGCCGCCCGTCGTAAGCGCCGTCGCGGCACCCCATGCGCGCTGAGATGATCTCATCGAACAGAGGTCGCAGCGGTTCGATCACGAAGTCAAGAGCGCCGGTGATCAGCAGCGTGGTGTGCCCGGCTCGGCGGTGCTCGCGTACCCGGCGGATGCCTTGTGGGAACGATTTCCTGAGCAGTAGATCACTCAACATTTCGGTGCAGTCTGCTTCGATCTGGTGCTTTTTTGCTCCCTCGAAGCGTCTATAAAAGTAACGCAGAAAGTCGCTGCGATCACGACGGTCAAGAGCCAACAGTCGCGGCGCTTCACTGAGAGTGCGGGTAACGAAACGGAGCCGATCCACGTCATCAAGTTCTCGGGTGGCCAGCCAGGCGTAGCTGGCTACCACGTTCGAGGCGATGAGCGTGTTCTCAAGGTCGAACACGGCTAGGTGACGTTGCGGCGAGAGCACCTGCGAACGCAACCTCCCGCTGCGAGAAATCCGGTTAGGGCTCGAAGTAGGCACCATCTTCAAGCGGGCTTGTTGAACCATCGACGGCAGATGGATCTGCTGCACGTAGTGGTTCCAGTCAATAACCGCAGGATCGAAACAAAACGCAGCTTGGTCTGCTTCGTTGAGAGAGCTCCAGAGTTCTTTGAGTCGGTCAAGTTGGTAAATCGCCTCGCATTCGGCGTAGGCACCGTAAAGGTTGACATAGTCGTTGGCTCTCTCAAGTTGCTGGCGGCGCTCTTCAAGACTGGCGCTGACCAGAGCCTGCCTGCCGCGCAGCGGCAAAGCCGACAGCACACGATCAGCGGCTTCCAGCGAGCGTTGCGCTCGTTGCAGTTGGCGAGCCACTCGGCCCCTTCCCGGGAATGACCATCTGGGAACTGAGATCGGCTGATTGTGTTCGTCGTAGACGGGATGCTCAGTGAACCAGCCGCTCACCAAGTCAAACAGCTGGCCGTATTTCAGCGGGTTGACAGCTCCGCTGGCGATCTGCACGACTTCTGGTCTGGAGTCTTCAGGTCCAGAATCTGCCGATGGTGGGTCTGTGGGTGGAGGGTCTTTGATTGGGGAGTCTGCGGGTGGGGAGTCAGGGCTGCTGTGGCCGCTGATGCTCAAAGTGCCGGGGCCTCGGGCAGCCACAGCCAAAACCGTCGCCACCACCAGATCCACCGGGATCACGTCAATGATGCCTTCAGGCACCCCTGGGAACTCTTTGAGCAGCCCCCGGGCGTAAGCCGCGATTACTGGCTCGGCCATACGAAAACCGCGTATCCATCCAGGGAACGGCTCAGATAACGCTGATTCGATGATCGACGGTCGCACAATGCTCATAGCGATGCCGCCGCGAGTTTCTGTAAGCGCTCTTTCGCCCAGAGCTTTAGTGAATGCGTAGGCATCGGGGAAGCCGAGGCTCGCCGCGCGTGCGCGTCCTGCTTTCGTTAGCTGCTCGTTCACCCAGCGACGTCGCAAACTTTCGACCTTCTCTGAGATTGCCGGGATGCCTGCCGCGCCGAGTTCGCGGCGAGCTTGCACCGACAGGTCTGCTAAACGTTCGGGGCTGCGGCTGGACTGCTCAGCGTCACGCCGTGCCTGCCTAGCGCTAGCGACCTCGTCACGCCAGTCCACATCGGTGAAGAACGGCGAGTCATCCACTAGTTCCTCTTTGGCTGCGCCTCGGCGGCTGCCCGCTACATAGCAGGTAGAAACCGCTATCAGATGACAGTTTGACCCGGCTTCGTCCAGCAACTTGCAAAGCCGACTGGGGCCGAGCAGGTTGACCTCCACAGCGTCATCAAGAGCCGAATCGAAGTTCACCGTGGCAGCGGAGTGGATCACCACATCACAGCCCGCCAGTTTGGCCACTGCCTCGCTGTCTGCGCCAAGCCCGTCAACTGAAACATCGCCAGCTATGGCAGTGACTCTGCGAGCGGTCATCTCATCGAAACTTTCACCGCTGGTTTGGTCGGCGAACTGCTTGCGAAGCCGGTCAAAGGCATCGTTGCGTAGCACCTCGCGCTGCACTCGCGCAGCCGCGCCGCGCCGCCCGGGTCGCACCATCAGCACCAGTTCACAGTCGGGCACGCAGCGCAGCAGACGCTCCGTGAGAGCCGTGCCCAAAAAGCCGGTAGCTCCAGTAATAGCGATCCGTTTACCGGCCAGCGACTCAACAATCACAGGGTTAGTTCCAGTGCGTTCACAAGCCGAAGGCTCATAACTGCCCTTTGGTAACTCGGTCTGGGCATTAGTAAAACCGTTCACCAGCGGATGTTCAAGGGGAGGGGCTTCTATCATTGCCCAGAGTGGACGAAGTAACTTTAGCGCGAGATACACGGAAGCTGACGTGGTAATCCTGCGAGCCCACGGTGATGGCTCCATATTTGCGGACCATCGCGAGGGCAGGCAGCCCTGCCTGATGGGACTGCACGGCTGGGGTCGTAAACGAAGTGACCTGGGTTTGATCTTGGATGCTTCGGGTCATAGGTCTGTCGCGCCTGATTTACCTGGTTTCGGCGCTTCTTCTGATCCTGGGAGTGCTTGGGGCGCAGAGGGTTATGCGTCTGTGTTGGCTGAACGGGTTGCACCTGACTGCGACCCGCCTTTTGTGGTGGTCGGTCACAGCTTTGGAGGTCGTGTCGCTGTGTGTCTTGCGGCTAACTATCCAGATCTGGTTTGTGGGCTGGTTCTCCTGGGTGTTCCTTTGCTACGAGGAGATACGTCCCCCAAGCCAGCAAAGTCGTATCGGTTCATACGCGCTGCTGCTCGTGTCGGGCTCGTCTCTGGTGAACGGTTGGAGTCGGCTAGGCAACGCTTCGGGTCAGAGGATTATCGAGCAGCGAGCGGGGTGATGCGCGATGTTTTGGTTCGTGTAGTCAACGAGAGCTACCAAGACGAATTGGGGCGTGTGCAGTGCCCTGTGGCTCTGGTTTGGGGAGTTGAAGATCGTATTGTTCCTTCTCAGGTGGCTGATCGTGCCGCTGCACACATCCAACGTCTCGTGTCGTTGAACTTCGTTGATGGTGTCGGTCACGATGTTCATCTTGCTGTTCCTGAAACCGTCGTTGAGGCTGTTTCGTCCGTCGTCGCCGCATCGAAATAGCTGTCTACATGACCGTTGTGGCGGTAACTGTCGGTGCGCTTGCACTCGTTGCGGCGATGTTGCGATGGGTGCGAGTGTGCCAGCGCGAACACTACATCGCGGGTTCATGCCTTAGGTTCGCGCGACGCTGGATCCGAGCGCGTAAGCCGAATATATGCCTAGTGGTTGTTGGTGTTGTAGTGCTCAATGTCGGCTTGTGGGCTTGGGCGAGTAACAGGATAGATGCAGCTTCGTTAGCGGCCTTCGCTCTAGCCGGATGCGTAGCGGTGTTTCCGTGGTCAATGAGTGTGTTGGGTGAGCCGCGCTTGCGGTTCACTCGTCGCTTAGTGCGACTCTTGGCAGTCAGCGCGTTTTTGTGCTGCGTTACTGCAGTGTTGTTTGCCTTTGTTTTAGGGTGGGCTTTGGCTGTCGTGCTTACTGCTGTGCTTGTGCCAGCCGTTATTGATGTCGCCGCTACTTTGACCGCTCCGCTAGAGAAGCGGTTGCTGCTTTCCTTTCGGTGTCATGCCGAGTCTCGGCTGTCGGAGGTTTCCCCGCTGGTGATTGCAATTACGGGAAGCTGGGGGAAAACATCTACGAAACAGCATGTTCATCATCTCTTGTCGAGTGATGCGGCGGTGGTGGCTTCACCGGCTTCTTTCAACAATGAAGCTGGCCTTTCTAAGACCGTAAATGAGCATCTCACCGAAGGCACTGAGATATTCGTGGCTGAGATGGGCATGTATAAACCTGGTGAGATCAGACACATGTGCTCATGGATTAGACCACATATTGCAGTTATCACAGCGATTGGTCCGATGCATCTTGAACGAGCGGGCTCGATTGAGAGCATTGTTGCTGCTAAAGCTGAAATTTTGGAGAGAGCAGAAACGGCGGTGCTCTGGGTTGATGAGCCGCACCTCTCAGCGTTAGCGGATTCGTGTGGAGTGGGTCAAGTGTGGCGCGTCGGCGGTTCTGGAGGAGATCGTCTTGATGTAGAGGTAAAGGTAGTCAACGAAGAAATCTTGATAAGTCAGGGAGAGACAGAACTAGGTAGGTGCCTATCCACGAGCGGTGTGCATCCGAGCAACGTGGGATGTGCAGCAGCTGTTGCCTTAGCATACGGCACCCCTGTTGAGAGACTGGGCACCAAGCTAGCAACCTTGCAGAGCCCTGAACATCGCGCGGCCGTGAAGATGAGCCCAGAGGGGATCGTCGTGATTGATGACACCTTCAACTCCAACCCAGTAGGTGCCGAGGCCGCTCTACGAATTCTCTGTCAGAGTGTCACCGGTAGGCGGATAGTCGTAACCCCTGGAATGGTCGAATTAGGCGAAAAACAATATCGGTCAAATGCGAAATTAGCTTCCGCAATAGCAGAAGCTGGAGCCACCCTAGTAGTAGTTGGATGGACAAACCGTCGGGCGCTGTTAGAGGGTGCCCGGTGTTCTGGAGGCGCTGCGGTGACGGTTCGCAATCGCGGCGAGGCACGTCTTTGGGTCCGTGAAACTCTTGGCTCGGGCGACGGCGTACTGTGGGAGAACGATCTTCCCGACCATTATCCGTGATCGTCTCACAGCCGAATCGACCCTCGCTGTCGGTCAAGGTCGTATAGTCGGGTGCATGAGCGACAAAACGGTGGGCGTTGTCTTCGGCGGACAGTCTCCAGAGCACGATATAAGCATCCTTACTGGCCTTCAGGCAGCTCGCTCGCTTTCAGACAATGGGGTTGAAGTGTGCTGCCTCTACTGGACTAAGTCAGGTACATGGCAGAGAGTTCCTGTTACCACCGAAGCAGCCAACTTCCTAGAGCGAGAGGTCAAAGGGGCTTCACCGGTGTCTTTTAGGATCCCGGATGGCTTCAGCGAGCGGCGCTGGGGCCGAACCACTTCACTTGAAATTCAGACAGTTCTTAATTGCTGTCATGGCGGACCAGGAGAGGATGGGTCTCTTTCCGCACTTCTGATGATGGCAGGCATCCGTGTTGCCGGGCCGCGACCAGGTGCTGCAGCATTGGCTATGGACAAGTTGGCTTCAACTGCGGTGGCCGAATCGGAGGGCATCCCGATCATTGAGACAGTTCTGTGGTCACAACGGACGGACTCACTAGATCGCTTGCCAGCGCGGCCATGGGTAGTGAAGCCCCGATGGGGTGGCTCATCAATCGATGTCGAAGCAGGGGTTGAGGACACTGCTACGGTTGACGCTCTAGCTCAGCGCGGTGTTGGTCGCTCTGGCGTGTTAGTCCAGCCATTCTTGAGTGGTTGGATTGACTTGAACGTAGCTGCCCGCACCCACCCAATTATTCAGTGCTCAGCGGTGGAGCGTCCACTCCTAGGCGAATCGGCTATTTTGGGATACAGAGAGAAATATTTGACAGGAGAAGCAGGTATGGAGTCTGCACTCCGTGAACTCCCAGCAAAAATTCCTGAGAACGTGTTTAATGAGATCGTCAGCTATACAACGATTCTCATTGAAGCAATGGATTTGACAGGGGCACCCCGGTTCGACTTTCTCTGGGATGGAGATACTAAAGTTGTTTTTTCTGAGGTAAACCCGATACCAGGTGCATGGGGGAACTATCTTTGGCGAGAAGCAGGATTAGAACCAGCAAATCTTTACAAGGATTTACTATCTGAAGCTGATGCTATTCCGGCAATTCCCTATCAATGGATTGCCTCTAGTGATGGTAGTGCTCTGCGAACAGCGGGCACTATTTCAGCAAAGTTGATATAGCTCATGGAAGCGCCAAGAGCAACCCCTTATGGAACCGACAGTTCCCTACGCGAGACAAGGCGTAGCATAGCCTCAAAACTTCTTCTGCGAGTCATTCGGCATCTTACCCGCCGGACCGCGCTGTTAGCTATTATTCTGAGTTGCCTAGCAGCGCTAATCGGTGTTCTTGTCGGGCCGTCGACCGCTGTCGGGCAAGTAATGCTTGTGGCTATGGGCATTTTTGTTTCGGTCGTTGTTCTGCCCGAAGTTCCCTATCGCTTGTGGAACGTAAAACCAATAGACTTGGCAGAGACTGTGCCTTCAGATCAGCTATTACATGCAAGTCGAGTGTTAGCTAAGGCAATTGACATCCAGTCTCGGCGTGCCCCACACAACAGTATGCTACCTGAGAACCTCATAACAAATGTTTGGAATGAGGCACTCCAGATGTTATTAGAAATTGTTGATGATCCGTCCAAGGTATTATGCAATCTGGAGTACACGGCAAGAATAACACCTGCCACGGATAGCAATGCGTTGCAAAGAGTCGACACAACGATTCGGGCAGAGCGACATCTGCCTCGCGCGAAGGGTGGGCCTGTCTGGTTCAGTTACTGTTCCTGTCACCTGCCAACAGAAATCTTTCCATCAATCAAGATCATTCGGATCGTTCAAGCATATGCACTATTAGAACTTCCGGCCAAACAGTACTCCCCGTTGGCGCGGGTGCAGTCTTCTCGTGGAAGAGAGAGCATTGAAGCGTCGCCTCAATCGAGAGCCGGTGGTCTCGTACTCGTTGCTTTCAGATCCTCACATCATCCCACTTTCTAAGGTGCCGATTGGGGATGAATTACCTGAAACAGCAGCATTACCTAGTATAAGGCAGCCGTGTTTAACTGCAAGCGAACCGCTTAATCTGTTATCTGAAGTAGCAGTTCTCGACGCGTATGGCATGCTTGGAGTCCTACCCGCTAGGTCTACTCGGCTTCGATCGGGGGTTATCAGTCGCTTGACAGAGGCTGAAGCTTTGTTCCCGAACGGGTTCACTCTCATCGTGCTTGATGGGTGGCGTTGTTTGCGGGAACAACAGCGTGTATTGAAATATTATGGCTCTCAAGCAGGTGAGCTAGGATTCGTAGCTCCAGTTGACCCTAAAGGTGCTCGCCCCCCGCATACGACAGGCGGAGCTGTAGATCTAACCCTGTGCTGGCACGGCGTAGCTCTAGGGCTCGGCACGGACTACGACGCTTTCGTAGAAGCCTCTCGCCTCGAAACATTCGAGGATGGCAGTGACGAACTGGTGCGGAGGCTTCGCCGCTTGTTGGCTAATGTTCTGGATTCCTGCGGGATGGTCTGCTACAGCAGTGAGTGGTGGCATTGGTCGTACGGAGATGATGTTTGGGCAGCAGCGAGCGGTAGAGACGCTATCTATGAGATCTGGGAGTTGGAAGCTGAGAGTCGTCCCCTGAGTGGCGTGTCTTGAATGCTGGGCAGACGCTAGGCTCGTTTGTTCAAGGGCGATTAGCTCAGCCTGGCTAGAGCGCTGCCTTCACACGGCAGAGGCCACTGGTTCAAGTCCAGTATCGCCCACCAGTGCTTCGTTGCTGCTTCGTCGCCGAAATCATGTCTTTGCAACCGTATTCGCAGTAAAAAGCTCCGGCGGATTGATTGAATAAGCATCTCAACAATATGAGTCTTCTGCTACGGCGTTGCCAACTGAGAATCTTGACCCGATATCTGCCTGCCAGCCTGCCAGCTTTCACTGTGCTGTGGATTTGCGCTGGCACGGCCGCGGCTCACGGTGTTGGTGGACGGCTGGATCTGCCGGTGCCGCTGTGGCAACTCGCTTGGGCTGCTTCGTTCGCAGTGGCTGCGTCTTTCGTGGCTTTGGGAATGTTCTGGAACAAACCCAAATTCCGTTCACTGTCGGCTGGGCGGATCCTGCCGCAGCCTTTTCAGGCTGCCTGCTGGCTGCTGTCACAACTAGCTGCAGCTTTCGGACTGTTTGCCTTAGGGGTGCTGCTTTACGCGGGTCTGGCTGGCAACACCAACCCTTCAGTGAACATCACACCCGTTGCGGTTTACATCATTTTCTGGGTGGGGATTCAAGCAGTGTCAGCCTTAGTGGGTGACGTCTGGTTGCGCATGAACCCGTTCATCACTATCTCCGATGCCGCCGCACGACTGTGGGCCCGGCTGAGGCACCGACCGGTCAGCGACTCCGAGCGTGGCGCTGGCAATCAGTGGTGGGCTGTTGGTGCAATCTTCGTGTTTTTGTGGCTTGAACTGGCTTATCACGACAGCGCCAACATTCGTGTCTTGGGCTGGTACCTGACCGGCTATACCGTCGTCATGTTGGCTGGTGCCGCGATCTTCGGTCGGGGTTGGCTGCGTGACGCTGAAGGCTTCGGCGTGTTGTTCACCAAACTGGCTGCTATGGCACCACTGCATCGCCACGACGGCGCTTTGCGTTTACGCACCCCGTTGGCTGGCCTATCAGTGCTGGCCCAAAAGCCCGGCTCGGCGGCGTTTATTCTGGTTGTTTTGGGGTCTACCACCTTCGATGGCTTCAGCCGCACAACTCTGATGCAAGACACCATCAGCAACCGTGTCGGCTGGGAGCGCACAGCATTCACCACTGTGGGGCTGGTTTTCGTGATACTCGCAGTGTTCGTGCTTTATCGGGCTGCTATTGCGGGCATGGCCATAATCACCGGAGACACCGAGAAAGAACTGAGCGCAGCGTTCGCTCCCTCGCTGATCCCCATCGCCGCGGCTTACACCATTGCCCACTATTTCAGTTATCTGCTGCTTGAAGGCCAGATGCTTATCGCTCATCTCTCTGACCCGTTCGGCCGTGGCTGGGATCTGTTCGGCACAGCCACATACCGCGTTGACTACACGGCTATCTCCACTGATGCCATCGCCTGGACACAGACTGCGGCTATAGCTGTCGGCCATGTGCTAGCAGTGGCGCTAGCGCACGACATAGCCCTAGAACGCTGGCCCAACAAGCTGGCGATGCGGTCGCAGTATCCGATGCTGGCAGCCATGATTGCCTACACCATTGTGGGCTTGCTGCTGCTCCTCGGACCATAGCTTCTGGTGACTGTATGCAGATGACTGTATGTACCGGTCTGGCTGCCTGGCTTAGTCGTTTCAGCCGAAAGGTATGCAACCTACGCCTCTGGGCTGTTGTCAGGTTTAGAATGATCGTCGTGCTTCGGATGCGACGTCTTCCAGGCGCGACAGTCGTGATTGTGTCGGCTGCATTGTTGATGGCGACCGTGGCTTTAGCGCAAAACGAGCAGCGGATCGAAGATCTGCGACAACAGCGCGAGCAACTGGCACGCGACGCCGCCGATGTGGCTATGCAACTTGACGCTTTGAGCGCGGATGACGCAGCGCTGCTGCAAGCGCTTGAAGAACTTGACGACTACATCAGCTTGCAACAGGCTCGTGTTCAAGCCACAGCCGAGTCGATCCTGGCAGCAGAGATCGAAGCTGAAACCGCTCAAGCCGAAGCCGAACAACACGAAGCCGAAATCGAAGCCGTCAAAGAGAGGCTGCGCCAGCGCGCAGTTGAGGCTTATGTGCAACCCGCTGTGGATGTTGTTGAGCAGTATTCGACCAGCTTCAACGAAGCGGCAGTGCGAATATTTCTGCTTGAGTTGGCTATCGGCAACGAGCTTGAGCTCACCGATGATCTGCGCACCGCGGAAGCTCAACTTGAGGTGTTGCACCAGCAGGCACTTGACCGTGCTGCCGACGCGCAGCAGCAGAGGCAAGCCCAGCAACAACAACTCGCAGAACTCGAATCAGCGCGGGCTGCGGCTGTGGAGCTACGCGCCGAGATCCGTGCTCGCATCAACGAGTGGAACAGTCTCTCCGAAGAGATCGAACGCTCCGATCGGCAGATGGAAAACGAGATCCGTCGCATCGAGGAAGAGATCCGTCGCCGGGAGGAAGAAGCCCGACGCCGTGCCATCGAAGAAGAGCGACGCTTATTCGAAGCCGAGAACGGGCCGTTCTTGCTAGTGGCTTGGCCCGCAGTAGGCGATAAAACGTCAGGTTTCGGGCCGCGAGTTCACCCGATATTCGGTGGGGTTCGTCAGCACAACGGCATTGACCTCAACGGCAACACTGGTGACCCGGTTCGTGCAGCACGTTCCGGCGAAGTGATCCTTGCGGGAGCGCGCACAGGTTTCGGCAACACCATCGTGATTTATCATGGTCACGGTTACAGCACCCTCTACGCCCATCTGAGCCGTATCGAGGTTTCAGAGAACCAGCAGGTTCAAAGCGGTGATCGCATCGGAGCAGTCGGATCAACTGGCTGGTCCACAGGCCCGCATCTTCATTTCGAGTTGCGTATCGACGGTCGGGCAGTGGATCCCACGCCGTATCTGCCTTGATCCGGCAGCGCTCAACCACTGCACTGGTGGTGACATCGTGGCCGTCGAGCGACATCAAGCCACTACCAGTGCTGCCAGAGGCGGACTTGGTGGTAGCCGCTGACGGCGGTTTGGAGGTACTGCGCCAAGCAGATCGTCGGGTTCATGCTTTGGTGGGCGACATGGACAGCATCGAAGCGGAGTCACTTGCTTGGGCACAGTCCTCAGGCGCAGAGATCATCACGCATTCAACCCGCAAAGACTTCACCGATCTCGAACTAGCGATAGAGCACGCTTGCAGTCGGGCCGAAGCTGTTCATGTGATCGCGTCAGTTTCGGGGCGTCTTGATCATGCAATAGCCAATCTGCTGATCCTGGCTTCGCCTCACTGGGCAGACACGGATGTCACAGCGACCGTCGACGCTGCTCATATCGAAGTGGTGCGCGGCTCACACAGTCTGCACGCCGAGGTCGGTGAGACAGTGTCGCTGCTGGCAGTTGGTGCGCGGTGCCGAGTTCTGCAGACCTGCGGACTCGAATATCCGCTTCTCGACGAATGGCTTGAACCGGCTTCGGCTCGTGGAGTGTCCAACGTAATCACCGACTCGCCAGCAACAATCAACGTTGTTGAAGGAGTTCTGTTGGCGGTCATTCCCGTCTGCACCTGACGAACCCGTATCTGAGGGTTTGAATCTGACGGCTTGAATCTGAGGGTTTGAAGGGCTTAGCGGTTGACTGCTCGTGCGTTCCAGCGGCCGTGTCGACGCTCCAAAGTGAGTTCTAAGCCGAAACACGCCGACAAGTTTTCGCTGGTCATAATTTCGGTCATCGGCCCCGCCGCCAAAACAGCACCGTCTCGCAGCATCAGCACATGACTGAAACCGTCGGGGATTTCATCAGTGTGATGGGTTACCAGCACCAGCGGAGGCGTATTCAAGTCAAGCGCAAGCTGTGAAAGCGTGGCGATGAGCTGCTCACGCCCAGCCAGATCAAGTCCGGCGTTGGGTTCGTCCAACACCACCAGCCCAGGCTCTATCGACAAGGCTCGAGCCAGTAATACACGCTGCTGCTCACCCGACGACAAAGTCCCGAAACGCTGCTGTGAACGGTCGGCGCAACCGACACGCTGCAGCGCTGCACAAGCGGCGGTCTTGTCGTCTTCGTCGTAGTGATGCCACCACGGTGCCAAAGCAGCGTGCTTGGCTGTCATCACCACCTCGATGGCGGTTAGCGATGGCCGCAGCAGAGCCGCGATCGCAGCCCCAGTGAAACCCACCCTGGAACGCAACTGGCGCACGTCGGTGCGGCCGAGCCGCTGCCCGAGCAACTCCACAACGCCCGCGGAAGGATGATCCCACATCGTGGCGATCCTCACCAGAGTGGTTTTGCCTGATCCGTTGGCACCGAGCACTACCCAACGCTGCGACGGCGTCACCTGCCAGTTGATTTCTGTCAGCAGCGATCGGCCTTCGATGACGCGGCTGACTCCGTGCAGCGACAGAACTGCGGTATCAGTGTTTGAGTGATGCGCCGCAGGGGGTTCGCTGGTTTGTGCGGTCATGGGCTTGACGCGGCGATTTCAGAGTCGCAAGCTCCCGCAGATCCGCTGGTGCCGCTGTTGTGCATGTCATACATTCTCCCATAGTGCCCGCCTGCGGCCAAAAGCTCGTTATGGCCGCCGATTTCGACAATGCGTCCTGCATCAACCACCGCGATCCGGTCAGCGCGCCGCGCGGTTGTGAGTCGATGCGCGATGATCACAGCGGTGCGCCCATTCAACAACACGTCCAGAGCTTGCTCAATACGGGACTCTGAAAGCAGATCCAGGTTGCTTGTGGCTTCGTCAAGCACCAGCAGACGCGGCTCAGACAAGAAAGTCCGTGCCAGTGCCAGCAGTTGTCGTTCACCTGCTGACAACGTGGCACCGCGTTCATGCACAATGCCGTCAAGGCCGCCGAGGCGTTGCACCACATCGACCATGCCAACCGCATCCAGCGCCTGATGCAGTTCGGCATCGTTGGTTTGTGGTCGCGCGAAGCTCACATTGTCGCGCACGGTTCCCGCAAACAGGAACGGCTCTTGGGGCACCACACCGATCTGTGATCGCAAGCTGGTGAGAGTCACGCCGGTCAGGTCATGGCCGTCAATGCGGACTGTGCCCTGTGTCGGGTCATAAAGCCGGGTGATTAGGCGGGCGAGAGTTGTTTTACCGGCACCGGTCTCGCCAACCAGTGCAAGCGTCTCACCGCAAGCGATCCGCAGGTTCACATCTTGCAGCACAGGCCGTTTGTTCTGGTAGGCGAAGCTTACGTTCTCAAACACGATCTCGCCTTGCACCTGCGGCAAGGTCACAGCACCTGCACGGTCACGCACGCTGGGGCGTGTAGCGAACAGTTCACGCAGTTTGGCGAGAGCGGCACTGCCTTGCTGATAAGAGTTGTAAAGCTGCACCAATATTTGCACTGGAGCAAAGAAGGCCGTCAAAAAAAGTAGGTAGGCGGCTAGTTCTCCTACGGTGATGCGGCCGCTTGCGGTCATGGCACCACCCACGCCGAGCAGCACCGCCTGTGTGGCGATGCCGATAGCTTCGCTGCCTGGGCCATAGATCGAGTTGGCTCGCGAAGCCCGCAGGTTGGCATCACGATGCCGTTGCACCACCTCATGATGTTGCACAATGCTGGTGTCACGACGATCATGAGCGGCGATCACACGGATCCCGGCCAGAGATTCCTGCAGATTCCCGAGCAACTCCGCGATGCGCTCACGTACACGCCTGTAGTCAGCGGCGGCCCGCTTGCGAAACCACAACGATGCCCCCAGCGTGGCTGGCAGCGCCGCGATCAGCGTGACCAGCGCCAGAAGCGGGTCATAGTTGAACAGCAGCACAGTGATGATCGCCAGTGTCAATCCCTGAACTGCGAAGTTGATGATGCCTTCGTTGAAAAGCACCGACAAAGCTTCAATGTCGGAGGTCATGCGGGTTAGCAGAACACCGGCACGCTCAGAGGTGTAGAAGTCCATCTGCTGGCGTTGCATGTGCTCAAACGTGCGGATCCGCAGCCGTTCCATCATCTGCTCGCCGAGACGGCCCGTGAAAGCGATACGCAGCGCCGCGGTTGCGGCGGCCAGTACCAGCAATCCCGCGTAACTGACCGCAGCAAGGACCACTACTGAGCGGTCGCCAGCCACGATGCCGTCATCCACGCCTATCTGGGTAAGCACTGGACCGAACTGCAAGGCGAGCGTCTCTACAGCAACCAGCGCGAAGGCCAGCAGCAGCCGATGACGGTATGGCCATAACAAGCGCGTCAAGTTGAAACCGTCATCGAATTCGCTGCGGTTGCGTGACCATCGCACATCCGGCTCGGGGTGCTCAGGCTCGTCTTGCAGCACACGCTCTACACGGGCGCGCAGATCGCCGGGCACTTCAGCATGCGGTAGACCAGCCTGAGCTGCCGATTGCACCGAGGATGGACCTCCTCGCATCCCAGCAGGCGCTGCGAACATCAGCTTGCTGACACCTTGCTTTGATCTGGGTTGTTGTGATCCTGGCTTTGGAGATGGCGGCTCTGATGCTGCAAGTGAGTGAGCACCTCGGCGTATTCGGGCACGTTGCGCAGCAGTTCGAGATGGCTGCCGTCGGCGGCGACTTTGCCGTCGGCGAGCAAAATCACCCGGTCAGCCAGCGCAATAGTTGATAAGCGATGAGCGATCACGATGGTGGTGCGGTTGCTGCGTCTCTGACGCAGAGCCTCATGGATCCGCCCTTCGACGGCAGAGTCAATGGCGCTGGTGGCATCATCAAGAACCAAAACCGCAGGGTCAGCCACCAAAGCCCGAGCTATGGAGAGACGCTGACGCTGGCCTCCTGAGATGGTTGAACCCCGCTCGCCGAGGATGGTGTCGATACCTTCAGGTAACTCCGACACGAACACTTCGGCGGCTGCGTCGGCTAGCGCTGCAGAGACAGACTCCTCATCAGCGTCGGGGCGAGCGAAAGCAACATTGTCACGCACGGAAGCGGCGAACAGGAAAGGATCATCGTTAGCAACAGCTACCGCCCGACGCAGATCCGAGATGCGCAGCTCCCGCACGTCAATGCCGTCAACGCAAACGGCACCAGAAGCAACGTCATAAAAGCGCGGCAGAAGTCGGCCAATAGTGCTTTTACCGCTGCCGGTGCGGCCAACTATCGCCACGATCTCCCCTGGCTCAATCGTCACGCTGAAACCGTCAAGTATCGTTACGGGCTCACCGTTGCTTGAGTTAGTTGAGCCGTGGCTAGCAGTGTCGGCGCTATGACTGTCGGCGCTATGACTGTCGGCAGCGCTGCTGGCGTAGGCGAAAGTCACGTTGTTGAACTCCACCCGACCCTGAGGTGCCAGCAGTGTCACAGCGCTAGGAGCTTCGATGATCTCCGGCGACTCGTCAAGTATCTCAAACACTCGCTGTGCTGCTGCCGAAGCTCGCTGCCATTGGATCAACACGAAACCGATCATCCGCAGAGGCGCAGCCATCAACAGCACATAAGCGTTGAAGGCGACAATGTCGCCCACTGCCACAGCGCCATCAATGGCTAGCAGCCCTCCAGTTAGAAGCACCAGCGCCAACCCCAGCCTGGGCAGCGCCTCCATGACGGGAGCGTGACGGGCTCGTGCATCGGCGGTGGCTATGCCAGCCCAGCGCAGTCGTTGAGTAGCGCCAGCGAGCAGTTGCACCTGGGCCTGCTCCTGTGCGAAGTTGCGCACCACTTGAGCGCCTTGAATGTTCTCATCGGTGATCATCGCCACATCAGCCATCCGGGCTTGAGTCACCCATGTCAACGGGAATACTTGGTTACGGAGTCTGATCCCCACATAAAGCACCAACGGCAACGGTGCTATCGCCACAAGAGTCAAAGGCAGCGACAGAGCCAACATCGCTACAGTTCCCGCTAGCAGCAGCACAAGTTGCATCGCCACCAGAGGCCCGAACGCGAAAATCAGCTGAATCGAGCGGATGTCGCTGTTGGCTCGGGAGATCACCTGCCCGGTCTGTGTACGGTCCCAGTAAGAGAACGAAAGCTCGGTGAGACGCTCATAAACCAGTTTGCGCAGGTCGGCTTCAATGCAGTGAGCGCTGCGGAACAGCCCGAACCTGTAGGCATAACCCGAAGCGAGGCGTATCAAAGCCAGAAGCAGCAGCGCTATCACCCAAAGACGCAGCGCGTCACCCGACGCGGCAGCGTCCACACCCCGCCCGATCACCAACGGAACCGCTGCTGAGGCAGCCACCGACACCAGACCCGCCGCTGAGGCAGCCGCAAACGACATCCGGTAACGGGCTGTCACCGGTAGCAGCCGTCTAAGCCAGCCGAGGCTGCGATCAGGGTTGAGTCCCAGAGCGGGCATCAAGTCAAGCTACGTTGCGAGCGGCTAGATTCGTTGCCGCACAGGCCCGTCAATCTTGGGAGGAGCGATAGAGATCGCGCTGTGGCTGTTAGCTGCATTGGCTCTGATGGCCGCTAATGCCTTCTTCGTTGCCTTGGAGTTCGCTCTGGTGGCGGTGGATCGGACCCGAGTTGATGAACGCGCCGGTGCCGGTGACCGCCGTGCTCGCATGGTGCAGCGCCTAGTCGAGCACCTCTCGTTTCATCTTTCGGGCGCACAGATCGGTATCACCGTTTCGTCTTTGCTGCTCGGCTTCATGATCGAACCGGCGTTGGCACCAATTATCGAACCAGCACTCGCATCCGTCTTCGGATCGGATCTGCCGTGGGGCGTGTCTGTGGTCGTGGCGTTACTCCTAGCCACCTCAGTTCAGATGGTTATGGGGGAACTGGTCCCCAAAGTTGTGGCCATAACCAAGCCCTACGGATCATCTGTGGCGCTGGCTGTGCCTGCCACCGTCTACGGCGTGCTGGCTCGCCCGGTGGTGAAGTTCTTGAACGGCGCTGCCAATGCCATTGTGCGGCGTCTAGGTATGGAACCGCGTGAAGAACTGGATCCGGTACCGGATCGTGAAGAGCTTGAGCATCTTTTTGTTTCCTCCGGCGAAGAGGGAATGCTTGATGAGGGAGAGGTGCGGCTGCTGACACGGTCGATCCGCTTAGCCGACAAGCAAGCCGACGATGCCATGGTGCCAAGAGTGGAAGTCGTTGCGGTTGAGGCGGACGCTTCGCTGACGGAACTAGCCGAACTGGCAGTCCGCACCGGGCATTCCAGGTTCCCAGTGACCGCCGGTCATCTTGATGAGGTAGCCGGAGTGGTGCATGTCAAATCGCTGTTCACGGTGCCGATGCAGCAACGCTCTTCCACTGCTGTGTCTGAGCTGATGCAGCCGGTGCTGGCCGTGCCCGAGTCACGAGACCTTGACGACTTGCTCAACGATCTGCGTACTGGGGCCGGCCTGCTGGCGGTGGTGGTAGACGAGCATGGAGGCACCGCCGGAATAATCACGCTGGAGGATGTGCTAGAGGAGATCGTCGGCGAGATTGACGATGAGCACGATGCCGCCACAGCGCAGCGCACCCGTTCGGAGTCGCGTGGCTCAACAGTGCTACCAGCCTCGTTGCACACCGACGAAGTGCTCGAATCAACCGGCTTTGAGATGCCCGACGGCGATTATGAGACGCTGGCGGGCTTAGTGCTCGACCGTTTGGGACACATTCCAGTGCCCGGCGAGACCGTAGAGATTGACGGTTGGCGTCTTGAGGTGGTGGCTGTGGACGGCTTGCGTATCGCCACAGTGCGAGTAGTGACACCGTTGTCTTCAAAGGGGTCGCTGTGAGCATGACACTGACGAAGGTCTGGGGTTGTTGTGAGCATGACAGCTAGTCGGTCGCAAGGTCTGGGGTTGTTGTGAGCACTACGACGATCGTGGCGCTTGTGGCTGCGTTGGTGATGCTCGCAGCTAACGCTTTTTTTGTGGCTGCGGAGTTTGCGTTGGTGGCGGCTCGTGCTGTGCGTTTGGAGGCCGCCGCCGAAGAAGGCGACCGCCGCAGCAAAATTGCGCTGGCCGCGGTGCGTGATATTCAGACCCAACTCGCTGGAGCGCAGCTTGGTATCACTATGGCTTCGCTGGTGCTGGGCTATGTGGCCGAACCGGCGATAGCGCAACTCATCGAGCCGCTGATTGAGCTAGTCGTTGAGTTTCCTTCAGGCGTTCTTCACACCATCTCGTTCGCTCTGGCTTTGTTTATGGTCACTACTTTGCATGTGATCGTGGGGGAGATGGTCCCCAAGAATGTGGCTATTACCGAGCCCGAGAAGTCTGCACGGCTGCTGGCACCAGCTTTGCGGGTCTACGGAGTGGTGTTCAGGCCGGTTATCTGGACGCTCAACAAGGCCTCCAACGCCATAGTTCGGATGCTCGGAATGCAGCCAGCAGATGAGATCAACACAGCTTTGACCATTAACGAGTTTCACACTTTGCTGGAGGGAGCGCGTTCAGAGGGCGTGATTGAGTCCACCGAACATGATCTTTTGTCGGGTGCTCTGGGTTTCAGGATTCGTTCAGCCGGGTCGATGATGGTGCCCGCTGAGCAGTTGGTGTCGGTGCCTCGAGGCACTTCGGTGGCGCGCCTTGAAGATGTGGTGGCTTCCACAGGCCATACGCGGGTGCCGGTATGGGGATTTGATAAAGATGATGTGCTGGGTTTCGTCCACGCCAAAGACTTGATCCGGATGCCTGCGGAGGCTCGCGCTGATCCCGTGCCGTTGGAGTTGTTGAGACGTATGCGGGTGGTGGGTCCCGACATGGCCGGACGTGATCTGCTGCTGTATATGCGCCACTCCAGAGTTCACATGGTTGTGGTGCGCAGCGACACCAACAAAATGCTGGGCGTGGTAACCCTAGAGGACGTGCTTGAGGCGCTTGTGGGCGACATCTTTGACGAAAGCGACACCGACGGGTCAGGCACCCACGGGTCAGGCACCCACAGCGTGGAAACCTCCATCAGCTTGCACGATTGATCCAGTTGTGGCTGGTAGCCAGTCGCTGAGCATCGCCACCACTGTGCGCGACACAGCCGCCGGGTCGGTGATGCTCCAGCCGAGCGGGGCGCGTTGGGTCCAAGCGTCCTCGAAATCTGAGAATCCTGGGATAGAACGAGCCGCCATGGTTTTGATCGGGCCAGCGGACACCAAGTTCACGCGGATGCCTTGCGGCCCTAGATAGCGAGCCAAATATCTGCAAGTTGATTCGAGTCCCGCTTTGGCGACGCCCATCCAGTCATAGGCAGGGAAAGCTCGGCTGGCATCGAAGTCAAGCCCCACGATTGATCCGCCAGCAACCCCAGTGCCAGCTTCACCCATCAGCGGAGCGACAGCGTCAGCAAGCATTTTCAGCGAATAGGTCGACACTTCTAAAGCCACTTTGACGTCTTCCCAGGTTGCGTCCATGAAAGTGCCGCCGAGACAGATCTCAGGAGCGAAGCCGATGGCGTGAAGCGCACCGTCCACCCCACCCCAATGATCTTGCAGATAGTTGTGCAGAGTGTCGGCATGGCTTGGTTCGGTTACATCGAACTCCACCACTGAGATGTCGTCACCTAGTTTGCGGGCGCTGCGCTGGGTGAGACGCATTCCCCGGCCAGCGCCGGTCAATACGATTTCTGCCCCTTCAGCCAGTGCCAGTTCGGCCACTCCGAAAGCCAGAGAAGCTTCGGTGAGCACGCCGGTGATAACGATGCGTTTGCCTTCAAGTAGAGCCACAATCCATCACGCTACCGTATTAGGCCTAGCCAGCAGGGAGCCGATCATGTGCGGGGTGAAGCAGCTGTGAGGCTTTACGACACAGCCCGCAGCGCCGTGGTTGATTTCGATCCGCCTCAGATGGTGCGCATCTATGTATGTGGCATCACCCCTTATGACGCCACTCACATCGGTCATGCTGCCAGTTATGTCACTTATGACCTAGTGCAGCGGCGTCTGAAAGACAAAGGCCATCAGGTCCGCTATGTGCGCAACATCACCGACGTTGATGATGACATCCTCGCAGCGGCGCAACAGCGCGGAGTTCATTACCTGGATCTGGCGTACGCCGAGACTGCACGCTTTGACGACGACATGGCCGCACTCAACACGCTGCCACCGGCTTCTGAGCCTCGTGCCACATCGGCTATACCCGACATCCGCGGCTTTATTCACGAGGCGCTGCAGCAAGGTTGCGCATACCTCTCGTCGGGCAGCGTCTACTTCGACACGCACGCGGTTGAGGGTTTCGGAGCGTTGTCTGGTGCAGCGCATGATCAGATGATCGAAATAGGCAGGCAGTGGCGCGAAGATCCTGATGATCCGGCTAAACGCAATCGCCTGGATTTCGTGCTGTGGCAGGCTGCGCGCCCGCAAGAACCGTGTTGGGAGTCGCGTTGGGGTCCGGGACGTCCAGGCTGGCATGTCGAATGCTCAACGCTGGCTCTGCGCGAACTCGGTGAAACTATTGACTTGCACGGCGGTGGTAACGATCTGCTTTACCCGCACCATGAATGCGAGCGAGCACAGTCTGAAGCGGTCACAGGCAAACCGTTCGTGAGGCTCTGGATGCATCAAGCTCTAGTGCATTACCAGGGTGCCAAAATGTCGAAATCGTTAGGGAACCTCGTGTTCGTGCATGACCTGCGCCGCCTTCACGAACCGATGACGATCCGCTTGGCGTTGATGGCTCAGCATTATCGAACTCCCTGGCTCTGGCATGACGGACTGCTCGATCAGGCAAAACAGCGTCTGGCACTGTGGCGCAGCGTCAGTATCTATGGAAGTTCGAGCGGCATCTCAGACGACGAGTCAAGCCTCAAAGCCGAGGTACGCCGCTATCTCGACGACGATCTAGACGCGGCATCGGCGTTGGCGGCTATGGACAAAGCCGCTCAAGCAGGCATTTCGGTGACTTCCTGCGCCAACCTACTAGGAGTGATCCTCTAGCGCGTGGACTTACCGCCAGGCACGCCTCAGCAGCCGATAAACAACCCGAGCCTCCACAATCACACGACTCGCCTTGCCGTCTTCAAGCAACCGGTGCCGCCACCCCCAATGTGCCATTGCTGTCATCGCAGGGCGGTAGTGTGCCTACTGTGGACTCAAAAGTGAATGTCTGGACTGTCGGGCACTCGAATCATTCAGCAGAGGATTTTTTGAGGCTGCTTCGTGATTGTGATGTTGAGGTTGTGGCGGATGTTCGATCAAGCCCTTATTCAAGGTATGCCTCGCATTTCAACCAGTCTGTAGTGAGGTCGCTGTTGATGAAAGCTGGTGTGGATTACCTGTTCTTGGGAGACGCGCTCGGAGGACGGCCACCTGAGCCGGACATGTACGACCACGATGGCCATGTGCGCTACGACGCGCTGGCTGAGACCCCGCGTTTTCGTGCTGGCCTTGATCGTTTGCGTGAAGCAGCTTCGCAGAGGCGTGTGGCGATGATGTGCAGTGAAGAGGATCCTGCCGACTGTCACAGGCGTCTCCTCGTGACACGAGCACTGCTGAATGACGACCCAGCTTGTCTTGTTACACACATTCGAGGCGATGGAAGCGTTATCGGCGAAGCCGACATGAGCCGAACCATCGACCCCTACCCACAAGGTTGCTTGCTTGAGGAGGAACCACGATGGAGATCTGCACGATCGGTTTCACCAAACACACAGCAGAGAGTTTCTTCACGAACCTGAAACGTCACGGGGTCGAACGCCTCATTGATGTTCGGCTCAACAATGTCAGCCAACTCGCTGGTTTCGCTAAGCGAGACGATCTTAAGTATTTCTTGGAAACCCTTTGCCAGGCCGAGTATGTGCATGAGCCCGAGTTCGCACCAACTCCAGAGTTGCTCAAGAGCTATCGCAACGGCGACATCGACTGGCAGCAATACGAATCGACCTTCTTGGGACTCATGGAAGATCGCTGCATTGAGCAACAGTTCACACCCGACTTTTTTGAGCCGAGATCGGTGCTGTTGTGCAGTGAGCACACTGCTGAAAACTGTCATCGACGCCTCGTTGTTGACTACCTCAACAGGCGTTGGGGCGGAATCAAAGCCATCCATCTTCCGGGTTACCGCAATACGGCTAGGGCTGGGCGCGGACCCAAAAATCAACAGTCACGCATCCTGCATGGAGCAGCGGCGGCTAGAAGGGGGGCGGTAGATCTGTAGCCTCGTGGATCATGGTTGACGATTCTTCGCATGTGCTGATCTCGCTGCCCGACGGCTCGCAACGCAGCTTGGCCTCTGGTGCTAGCGCAGCCGACCTGGCCGCGAATATTGGCCCGCGACTCGCCGCTGATGCTGTTGTTGCCGTGGTTGACGGTGCTGAAGTTGACTTGGCGGCACCGCTGCCTAACGGCTCAACGGTAGAGATCGTCACCGCATCATCGCCTAGAGGATTGCACACGATCCGCCATTCCACCGCTCATGTGCTGGCGCAAGCGGTGCTTGATCTTCACCCTGGAGCCACTTTCGCTATAGGCCCGGCTATTGAGCACGGCTTCTACTACGACTTCGAACTGCCTGACGGTGCCACTTTCAGCGACACCGACCTAGAGCGCATCGAAGAGCGAATGAGAGAGATCATCGCAGCAGATCAGCCGTTCGTGCGTTTTGAGGTGGCTGCCGCTGAAGCTTTGCAACTTTTTGAACAGCACCGCTTCAAACGCGAGATCATCGAAGCGGTAACACTTAGCAGCGACAACTCAAACGGCACCTCGGCCAATGATCTGGCTGGCGAAGCCGCCACCGGCAACACCGTCAGCTGCTACCGCAACCAAGCCTCAAACAGCGACCCCGAAGGTTTCGTTGACTTGTGCCTGGGGCCGCATGTTCCCTCCACCGGGCGTCTCGGCTATTTCGCTTTGCAACGCGTTAGCGGTGCCTATTGGCGAGGCAGCGAACGCAATCCGATGCTGCAACGCATTTACGGCACTGCTTGGTCGAGCCGTAAAGACCTAGCAGCGCACTTGCATCGTCTCAAAGAAGCCGAGCGGCGTGATCATCGCCGTCTAGCCACTGAGCTTGATCTGGTGTCGTGGCCGACAGAGCTGGGCCCAGGCCTAGCGGTCTGGCATCCCAAAGGCGCACAGGTTCGCACCCTGATGGAGGATTACGCTCGTCGCCGCCACGCCGCTGGGGGATATGAGTTCGTGTATTCACCTCATATCGCCAAAGCGGTTCTGTGGGAGACCTCTGGGCATCTCGACTTCTACGCCGAGAGTATGTATCCGCCCATGCAAATGGACGGTGCCGACTATTTCCCCAAACCGATGAACTGCCCGTTCCATGTGATGATCTATCGCTCGTCGCAGCGCAGCTACCGCGAACTGCCGATGCGGTTGTTTGAGCTGGGTGCCGTTTATCGCTATGAGCTGTCGGGCGCAGTGCATGGGCTGTTGCGTAGCCGTGGCTTCACCCAGGACGACTCACATATCTTTTGCACCCGAGAGCAGATCGCAGGTGAGCTTTCGTCGCTGCTGGGATTTGTGTTGAGCGTGCTGGAAGCTTTCGGGTTTAGTGAGTTCCAAGCCAAGCTCTCGACCCGACCCGCAGAGAAGTCTGTCGGTGAGGACGCTCTCTGGGATGAAGCCACCGACGGCCTGCGTTTGGCTTTGGAGACCGCCGAGCTCAGTTATGAAACTGACGAGGGTGGCGGTGCTTTCTATGGCCCCAAGATTGATGTGGACGTGCGTGATGCCATCGGACGGTCATGGCAGCTTTCCACCATTCAGGTGGATTTCAACCTGCCTGAACGTTTCGGTTTGGAGTATGTCGCTTCTGATGGCACGAAATCCCGTCCAGTGATGATCCATCGAGCGTTGTTCGGCTCGGTGGAACGCTTCTTTGGTGTGCTGGTAGAGCATTACGCTGGAGCTTTCCCAACCTGGCTGGCACCAGTGCAAGTAGAGGTGCTACCGGTGGCTGCAACCCATCTGTCTTACGCCAGCGAAGTGGCCGACTCGCTGCGTTCGGCTGGATTCCGTGTGGAAGTGAGCCCCGCAGAATTGCCTTTAGGCAAACGTGTCCGCAACGCCAAAGTCGCGAAAGTTCCATATGTGCTGGTCGTCGGCGATGACGATGCCGCAGCCTCAACTGTTGGGGTGAACACCCGTGGCGCGGACCGCCCTGAACGTGATGTGCCGCTAGAAGTCTTTGCCGCCCGGTTGGCGAGTGAACAGCCACCCGAGGCCTGAGCATGCACCCGAGGCCTGAGCATGGTTGAGCATCTTTGGGCTGGATGGCGTGTAGCAGCCATGGAAGCCGACTGCGAAGCCGCCTCCGACGGTGTTGTTGACTCGTCGGGCACCGTGGCGGGAGCTGTCGGAGGTCGGGGCCTGGCAGGCAGCGACCAGAGCTTATTCGAGGCGATACTGGCATCGGGACTGCCGGATGACAAAACCCATATTGTTCACCGAGGCGAGCGAGTGTTCGCCATCTTGAACCGTTACCCCTACGTGACCGGCCATCTGCTGGTGTTGCCTTACCGAGGATGCAGAGACTTAGAGACTTTGGAATCTGAGGAACGGCGAGAACTTTGGGACACTGTCCATGACGGTGTTGTCGCTGTGAAAGCAGCTTTCTCGCCTGACGGCGTGAACATTGGTGCCAACCTTGGCGAAGGTTCAGGCCCTAGCGTGTTTGACCATGTGCATATTCATGTGTTGCCGCGTTGGCGTTCCGACACCAATTTTATGACCGCAATCGCCGATGTCAGAGTGCTGCCACAGAGCCTTCAGCGAAGCTGGGAACTCATAAAAAGCGCTTGGCCTCAGTAAGGCTTGGCTGGGTCAACCCTCAGCTAGCTAGCAGCTTTGTGGAGTCCTGCTAGCACCCGGTCGGGAGTAAGCGGGAAGCTATCGAACCAGACTCCAGTGGCATCATGCAATGCAGCCGCTATCGCCGGGGCATATGGAATCATGCCCATTTCGGCCATGCCGCGCGCTCCCCAAGGGCCTAGCGGATCAGCTAGTTCAAGCACCACACTTTCAACGTTCGTGGGAATGTCGCCGATACCAGGCATCAGATAGGTGCTGAGACGCATGTTTTGCAGTCGCCCACCGTCAGAGCGTAAGTCTTCGCTCAGGGCATACCCGTGAGCCTGAATTACGGCACCTTCGATCTGGCCCACCACAAGCTGAGGGTTGATGGCACGACCCACGTCATGGGTGCTCACCACCCGATCCACTCGAATATGGCCGGTTTCGGTGTCTACCGTCAGCTCCACATGCTGAGCGACATAGCCGTAGCTGAAGTTGGGCATGCAGTAACCGTCGTTCGGGTCGAGCGCTTCGGTGGGTGGCGGTATGAAACGAAAACGCCCCACCGCGGGACGCTGATTGTCACGCCAAGCTTTCTCGGCTTCTTCAGCGGCACCCAAAATTGCATTACCCGACATCCAGGTAAGCCTCGAAGCTGATGCTGAACCCGAGTCTCCAGAACTGGCCGTGTCGGAGAAGCGATGCTTGATGCGCTCTATCGGCAACCCAGTGGCATCGGCGGCCATTTGCAGCATTGCTGTGTGGGTGCCTTGACCGACTTCGGCACCTGCGTGAAAAAGTTCAGCCCATTCGGGTGTTTCGCTGTCTGGGTCACCATGAAGCACGATCTCTGCTTCGCAGCGCTCTGGGAAACCGAACGAGAAGCCGACATTCTTGAACGAGCACGCGAAACCTCTACCTTGCCGCAGCGCTTCGGGTTGTGCTGGCAGTGACAGCAGCGGACTGAAATCTTTGGCAGCGCTGACTCCGGCTGCTGAGACTGCGCTATCGGGGGGTGGCGCAGCCGCGGCGGACGCGCAACGGTCGATCACTTCGGGCATGGTCACACCCTCGGGCATGAGAGTTTGAGTGATACCGATGCTGGAATCGCGCAGCGAGTTGATGCGACGGATCTCCACCGGGTCTATCCCCAGAGCTTCTGCGAGTTTGTTGATCTGGCTTTCAGCAGCGAAAGCGGCTTGTGGCGCACCGAAACCACGGAACGCTCCAGCCGGGGTGGCGCTTGTGTAAACCGCGATGCTGTCAATCTCGGCATTGGGGATCTCGTAAGGCCCCGCCTGATGAAGATGACAGTTGCCCAGCACCTTGTTGGAAGTGAAGTTGTAGGCACCAGCATCAAGCCAGGCGGTGCTGCTCACAGCGGTTACAAGACCGTCACGGCTTGCGCCCCAGCGCGCTTTGATGCGTCCCCGGTGACGTTTGCCGTGACCTACGATTGATTCTTCGCGTGACCAGACAGTGGCCACCGGGCGATTTATGCCGCGTTTTTGCAGCCGTAGCACTGCCAAAGCCAGCACGATCTGAACCGAGATGTCTTCGCGCCCGCCGAAGGCACCACCGACAGCCGGATAAATCACCCGAACCCGCTCAGCAGGCAGATCAAGAGCGTGAGCGATCTGCTCTTGGTCTTCGTGAGCCCACTGACCGGCCACCTCAACAGTAACCCGGCCTTGGCTGTCAATGTATGCCAAGCCAGCTTCGGGTTGCAGATAGGCGTGCTCCTGATAAGGGAACTCATAGGTTGATTCCACCACCACATCTGCTGCTGCCCAGCCCGCAGCCATGTCGCCTTTACGGATCCGCAGCGAGTAGTAGGCGTTGGAGTCTTTGGCGTTTTCGGGATGGATCAGCGTTTGCGAGGCCAGCGACTCATCAATGTTGGCAAGCACCGGCAGAGGCACCCACTCTGCTTCGATCGCGGCGGCGGCTGCACGTGCCGCTTCGGGGGTTTCGGCCACTACCAGCGCCAGTCGGTCGGCTTCCCAGCGTGACACGTCGCACGGCAGCGCGCTACGGCCGCTGTGCTCCAAGCCCACAAATACTGGATGATCGGCCATGGTCAAGCCGAACTCATTGACTGGTACGTCGGCTGAGCCGAAAACGTCAACAACCCCGTCTAAGCGACGTGCCGGGTCAAGGTTGAGGCTCACTAAGCGGGCATGAGGCTGGTCGGTGAACACGGCCATAGCCCACAGCGCGTCAACACCGATCCGGTCGCTCGGATACTGCGCCTTTCCAGTGAGTTTGGCCGCAGCGTCTATGCGTATAGGTGAACTACCGACGCTCATCAGGGTCTGCTCGGATGAGCGGTCGCCTCACGAGCCGCAAAGCTGCGGGCGCTGTCGGTGGTTGTGGCTTCGGCCAGAGCATCAATGATTGAGTAGTAGCCGGTGCAGCGGCACAGATTCCCAGACAAACCATGCACAAGTTGCTTACGGCTCAGATCGCTGTCCTCAGCGGCCAGCATGGTGGCGCTCATCACGAACCCGGGAGTGCAAAAACCGCATTGCACACCCCCGCAGTCGGCCAAAGCTTGCTGCACAGGATGCAGCTGCCCGTCGGGTGAAGCGACACCTTCAACCGTGGTTATTTCAGCGCCGTCGGCTCGGGCGGCAGGCACAAGACAAGACAGCACAGCCTGTCCGTCAAGATGCACAGTGCAGGCACCGCATTCACCCTCTGCGCAGCCTTCCTTGGTGCCGGTCAGCTGCAGATCGGCTCTCAGCCAATCCAGCAAAGTTCGCCCGGCAGCGTTGACTGCGCAGCGTTCGACACCGTTGACGACGGCGGTGACTGTGCTGCTGTCGGTGATCTCGCGCCTAGTGCGGTCTCTTGTTGAAGTAGCGGCCTCGCCGTTAGTTGCGCAACGTGTAGCTTTTGCTAAGCGTGGTGGGCGTTCAGGCCAGGTCGCGGCTTCGGTGCGGTCAGCTAATGCTCGCAGCGCTCGGGCCACCACGACCTCGGTGGCGGCGCTGCGATATTCGGCGGTGGCTCGCAGATCATCAATAGGGCTGATCGCGGCGCGTGCTGCGGCTGCCACGTCATCAGCTGCTTCGCTGAGTCGCCGACCCGCAGCTACAGCAGTTGCTGTGTCAACTAGTTCGATGGTGGGGCCGACACTGCCTAAAGCCACCACCAAGTCTTTGACTGTTCCGTCAAGGTTTTCGTTGACTACCACAGCAGCATGAACCACCGAAATGGCTTGCGCTCGGCGCAGACCCAGTTTCACGAAAACGCCTCGGCGCAGTTCGCTTAGCGCCTCAAAAGAAATCTCTGTCACAAGCTCTGATGGATCAAGGGCAATATTGCGAAACCCGGTGAAGAAATCCGTTATCGCTATGGTGCGTGAACCAGCCGCAGCCGAAGTCACAGTCACTTCGGCACCCAGCGCATACAACGCTGAGATGGTGTCGTTGGCAGGGCTGGCGGTCACAATGTTGCCGACCACCGTGGCCCGGTTGCGTAGCTGCGGTCCGCCAACTTCTAGACATGCTTGAGCTAGCGGCAAGCCAGTTTTCGTTATCAAAGGCGATGCCACGACATCGGCGTGGGTGACAAGAGGTCCCAGCTTGATGCGTCCCTCATGTTCGGTGATGCTGTCAAGACCCGTCAGCACGCTCAGATCAACCAGAGTATGGATGCCTGTTCTGGCACCGCGGCTTAGTTCCAGCAGCAGGTCGGTGCCGCCAGCTATCACACGAGCCGAGGCTCCATGCATATCGAGCACGTCCAAGGCGTCCTGCAGCGACTCGGGTGCCACATAACTTGTGATCGGATCAGCCCGGCGTTGGGCTTCGTGAAGTTGAACCATGATTCTTTGTCGGGACGGCCGGATTTGAACCGGCGACCCCCTGCTCCCAAAGCAGGTGCGCTACCAGGCTGCGCCACGTCCCGTCAAGCTGTTCAGGCTACCGCTTGAATAACTTGCGGCCCCTCTATTTGACTAGGTTTAACTATGAGTGATGGTTATGTGAGTTGCCCTTATTGCGATGGGTGGTGCCGTGTGCGGTGGGTGGTGCCTCAAAAAGTTGTCTGGCCATGGCGTGCAGCGCAGTTTGCATTTGACGCGGTTTCGCCGCAAAGGCAACACATATCTTTGATTCTTTGTGCAGGGTCAAGTGGGGCTAGGTAGTCGCCTACGATGCTTATTAATGCAACCCGTTAACGCTGCTGACCCTTCGTCGGAGTATCTGGATCCCGAGCAGCGGGCCCGCAAAGAGATTGATGAGCAGCTAGCAGCGTGCGGCTGGGTGGTTCAGGACTACCAACATGCTGCGGTGGCCGCCGCGAAGGGAGTGGCGGTACGGGAGGTTCCCACCGAGGCTGGTCCAGCTGATTATGTGCTGTTCGTTGACCGGCAAGCGGTAGGGGTGATTGAGGCAAAGAAGGCGGGCAGCACCCTCACCGGCGTGGAGCCTCAGACCGGCAAATACCGCATCGCCTACCCCGACGAGTTGCCTGCGTTCACCCTGAACGGCGCTCTGGCTTTTGGCTACGAGTCCACCGGTAGTGAGACTCGCTTCACTTGTGGTCTCGATCCGATCCCGGCCAGCCGCAGGGTGTTCAGCTTCCACCGCCCTGAGATGCTCGCTGACTGGGTGGACGAGCATTTACGCCTCAAGAATTACGCCACCTTGAGGGCTGGCTTGCAGCTGCTGCCCGAGCTGGAGTCCGACACAAGGGGATTGTGGCCAGCGCAAGCTGAGGCCATCGCCAATCTGGAGCAGTCACTGCGAGAGAACCGTCCTCGGGCGCTTATTCAGATGGCCACTGGATCAGGCAAGACATTCACCGCCGCCAACGTCTGCTACCGGCTGCTGCGCCACGCTGGGGCTCGCCGGATCCTGTTTCTCGTTGACCGAGCCAACCTGGGACGTCAGGCACTAAAAGAGTTCGAAGGCTTCACCGTCCCCGACGACCCCCGCAAATTCACTGAGCTGTACAACGTCCGTCGACTGGAGTCTTCACGGCTCGACATGGCTGATGAGACCGCCACCAAAGTGCATATCTCCACTATTCAGCGGCTCTATTCGATCTTGCGAGGCGACGAGGACTACGACGAGAGCCTTGATGAACGGACGGGCTTCGATACGGCACCCGTTCAGCCTGTGGAGGTGTCTTACAACCCGAGGGTGCCGATTGAGTCTTATGACTTGGTCATCATTGATGAATGCCACCGCTCAATCTACGGAGTGTGGCGTCAAGTGTTGGAGTATTTCGACGCTTTTCTAGTGGGGTTAACTGCCACGCCGGGCATCCAGACGTTTGCGTTTTTTGATCAAAACATGGTTATGGAATACGGGCATGAGCAGGCGGTTGCTGATCGAGTGAACGTTGACTTTGACGTGTTTCGCATCCGCACAGAGATCTCCGAATCTGGTGGCACGGTTCCGGCTGATTTCGTGACCGAGTTCCGTGACCGTGAAACCCGCCAGCTTCGCTTGGAGAAGGTCGACGAAGACATCGACTACAACGCTGCCGAACTAGATCGAAAAGTGATGGCACCCGACCAGATCCGTACCGTGGTACGGACTCTTCGGGAATCTCTGCCGAAGATCTTCCCCGACCGGGAACGTGACGCCGATGGTCTGCTGAAAAACATTCCCAAGACGCTGATTTTCGCTAAAGACGACAGCCACGCCGACGACATCGTGCAGATCGTCCGCGAAGAGTTCGGTCTCGGTAATGACGGCGCAGTGAAGATCACTTACCGCTCCGGCGATTCCGGCAATAAGCCTGAGCAGCTTCTACAGCAGTTCCGCACCAATTATCCGACTCGCATCGCAGTAACTGTGGACATGATCGCTACTGGCACCGATGTGAAGCCAATCGAGTGCGTGGTTTTTATGCGTATGGTGCGCAGCCGCAACTTCTTTGAGCAGATGAAGGGTCGGGGTGTGCGGGTGATTGACACTAACGACCTGCGGGCAGTCACACCCGATGCCATAGTGAAGGACCGTTTTGTGATCGTGGACGCGGTTGGTGTCACCGATGCTGGCCTGCACGACACAGTGCCACTGGAGCGCAACCCTGGTGTGGGCTTAGACCGGCTTTTGAATCAGGTTGGGCTTGGTTCAACTGATGCAGGCGTGGTGTCTTCGGTGGCATCGCGCCTGGCTCGTCTGAACCGCCGCATTACTGCTGATGACCGGGCCGAGTTGGAGGCAGTGGCGGGGATTGCGCTGGGCGACCTAGTCCACCAGATCACCGATGCATTGAATCCTGACCTCCAACACACCGCGGCTGTCGCCGAGGCTGGCACAGAAAGCCCAACTCCTGAGCAGGTCGCCGCTACCGCCGAGCGCATGATCAAAGAGGCGGTGCAGCCGATTGCGGGCAACTCTGAGCTGCGACAGAAACTGGTTGATGTTCGTCGCAGCTATGAGCAGGTGATCGACACAGCGTCGAAGGACAAGGTGATTTCTGGTGAGTTCTCCCGCGAGGCCGCTGACCGGGCTAGGGATCAGACCAAGTCGTTTCGAGAGTTCATCGAAGCCAACAAAGACGAGATCACCGCTTTGCAAGTGCTCTTCAGCCAGCCTTACGGCGGCGGGCTTACCTACGCTGACATCAAGGAACTGGCTCAAGCCATAAAACGCCCGCCGCACCGCTGGACAGCCGAAGTGCTGTGGGAGGCATACGAAACTCTTGATGCTTCCAAAGTCCGGGGTTCAGGCCATCGGGTGAGCACGGATTTGGTGAGCCTCGTCCGTCACGCCCTCGGCCACACCGATGAGCTGGTCGCCTACCCCGACTTGGTCGCTGAGCGTTTCGAAGCGTGGCTTCAACAGCAGGCGACGCTCGGACGCTATTTCACCGACGAACAGGTTGCTTATCTGCGCCTCATCAAAGATCACATCGCCGGAAGCCTCGCAGTAGCTCCCGCAGACCTGCAAAATCCGCCTTTCAGCACTCACGGCGGCCTCGGCAAAGCTCGTCAGCTTTTCGGCACCGAACTCAATCCTCTGCTTGAAGAACTGACTCTAGTTCTAGCCGCCTGACATTACGGATAATGCTGGATACTCACGGTGAGCGCTAACAAGTTGCAGAATAGTATGTGAAGGCATTATAGTTATGTCATGACAGCAATGCCTGATCGCAACAGCACTGCTTTAGTGGCAGACACTGAGCCTCGTCTAGCCCCAGATTCGCAGGAGACAGTGTTTCCCCGCACCCATCGGGTGCCGACACTCCCGAAAGAAGCTGCGGTGTCGCCAGCCACCCACAAAAAGCGGACGATCTCGAAAAAGGAGGTCGCTCGACTCGGTGAGGAGATCTACGAGCACGATATTCGGCCACATTTTGAGGAGGCGCATGTCGGCGAGTACATGGCCATTGATATAGACAGTAGGGGATGGGCTTTGGCAGATGACCTCCAAGTAGCGGTGGCATCGCTACGCGCCGAGCATTCAGATGCCGTTAACGTATGGCTCCTCCGAGTCGGATATGATGCCGTTTTGGGTATCGGTGCCCGACCTTCGCGGCGAGCACCATGATCACTGGAGTAGTCAACGATCGCCTAGAAGCCGTCGTCAAGGTCCCCGTGGGTGCCTCAACGGGTCAAGTTCTTGAGATTGAAGCCGTGGTTGATACCGGCTTCAACGGGCTTCTGACGCTGCCACCGACAGTTGTAGCAGATATGGGGCTTTCAGAGTCTGGTGTCACAAAGTTGATCTTGGCTAACGGAACTGAGGAATTCTGCAGTACCCACGATGCCACAGTGATATGGGACGGCCATCTGAGATTCATCAGGGTTGACGCTACTGGCCCCGTGCCGCTACTGGGCATGGAACTGCTGGAAGGTCATAACCTGAACATTGATGTCCACCCCGGCGGCCAAGTCCGCATCAATTCTGCCCAAGCCGCCTAACCCGCCTGATAATCCTGGATAATCACTGCAAGAGCAACAGGTTGTAAAT